>NZ_JBEYJU010000020.1:0-108803 GCF_040703965.1 Streptomyces sp. NPDC006655
CCCTCTTCGGCACCCTCCTCGCCCTCGCCATCACCTTCGCCCGCATCTACGGATGCGGGGGTTTTCTGCGTTACAGGTCTTTGCGGCTTCAGAAGGTAACGTCCGCCGTCGTGACCGTACCGCCCTTTCGGCCCGGGGCCTCCTGCCACTGCCAGTAGAGGTTCGTGTGCGAGATGACCTGCTGCGGGGCCGGCGCACCGTACTGCGTGAGGTCCTCCGTGGTGTGGGCGTCGGAAACCAAGGTGGCGTCGTAGCCGCGGACGATCGCGCCGTGCAGGGTGGAGCGGATGCAGGCGTCCGTCTGCGCGCCGGTGACGACCAGCCGGCCCACCCCGCGCTCGGCCAGCACGGACTCCAGGTCGGTGGCCTCGAAGGAGTCGCCGTAGCGCTTGTGGACGAGGGGCTCGGTCGCCTCCCGGGTCAGCTCGGGGACGTACTCCCAGGGAGCGGTGTCCGGCTTCAGTTCGTCGCTGGAGTGCTGGACCCATATCACCGGGACCGCCTCGGAACGGGCCTTGGTGATCAGAGTGTTGATGTTGGCGATGACCTCGTCGCGGTTGTGGGAGCTGTTCACCACGCCGTTCTGCACGTCGACGATCAGCAGGGCGGTGTTCGGGCGGTTCGGCAGAGTCGTCATGACGTTCACGGTAGAGGGGGGCACTGACAGCAGGGTCCCGGTGAGCGTTAGCTTGGCCGCATGAGTGCTTCGACCAGCAGTGCATACGTCGTTCGTGCGATACGGGCCGACGAGTGGGAGGACGTCAAGCGGCTTCGGCTCGTCGCCCTGCGGGACCCGGCCGCGTACATCGCCTTCCTGGAGTCCTACGAGGAGGCGCTGGCCCGGCCCGACTCCTTCTACCAGGAGCGGGCCGCGCGGTCGGCGGAGGAAGCCGGTGCGGCACGGCAGTTCATCGCGGAGGCGGCGGACGGGACGTGGGTCGGTTCGGTGACCGTGCTGATCGAGGAGGCAGGGTCGACGGACTGGGCCGGATTCCCGGTCGAGCAGCGGCAGGGGCACGTCGTCGGGGTGTTCGTCCGGCCCGAGCACCGCGGGAACGGGCTGATCGGTGCGCTGTTCGACGCCGGGATCGACTGGGCGCGGGAACGCGGTGCGGAGCGGATACGGCTGCTGGTGCACGAGGACAACGCGCGGGCCCAGGGGGCGTACCGCAAGGCGGGGTTCGTGCCGAGTGGGGTCCTCGTGCCGTTCGACAAGAACGCGGCCGAGACCGAGGTGGAGTTCGTCCTGGACCGGTAGTCCTAGACCGGTAGCTCCCGGTGCGGCCAGCGGGACCGGGCCTGTTCGTGGGAGCGGAGCAGGGCGAGGGTCGGCAGGCCCTGGTCCGGGCCGGTGGCGAGCAGGTCGGGCAGCTGCGGGAGGGGGGCCACGGCCGCCACGTCGTCCAGGACCAGGGTGAGTGGTGGGTCGAGCCGACCGGAGGATGACCGTTCGGCCATGCGCCGGCCCTGCTCGACCACGCTTGAGACGAGGGCCGTCAGGAGGGGCATCGCGCCGGGGTTGGTCCTGGGGTCCTCGATGGATTCACCGACCACATAAAGCGTGCCCCCTTCATGCACGAAGGAATCCAAAGCGAGGGCATCGGATCGGTTGGGATTGCAGGCCTCGCGGATGTTGACGGTGAAGAGGGCGGCCAGGGCACGGGCCGTCAGTTCCTGGGCGATGTCCCGGCGTTCCGGGTGGGCGGTGAGAGCGGCCTCCAGTTCGCCCGCGGAGCCGGGGGCCGCCTTCGGATGGGTACGGAGGGTCCGTACGGCGTCCTGGACGCCCGTGCCCTGGGTCCAGCGGTGGACGTGGCGGACGGTGCGGTTCTCCAGGGCGGCGGCGTGCAGGTAGCTGCGCAGAAGGGTCTCGGCCGTCTCCGTGACCGCCTGGTCGATCTTCGCGGTGGGTTTCACGGGGGTGAGCAGGGACTGGGCGCGCAGGGCCGCGGTCGGTTTGTCCTCGCAGCCGGCCGTGGGCGACCAGTGGAAGCGGGCGGGGGTGTCGCAGAGGTGGTTCGGGTCGTAGAGGAGGACCGGGCCGAGTTTGGCCCTGGCGTCCTTGGTCTCGGACCAGACGGTGGGGTTGGAGGTGACGACGAGGGCGGGGCCTGCGGCGTCGCGGATGGCCTGGGTCGCGGTCGTCCGGCGGGTCTCGACGGGGGCGAGGTGGATCCTTTCCCACCCGCCCGCACGTTCACCGTCGGGGGAGGGGGGAGCGTAGAGACCGTCGGAGGCGAGGGCCGGAGGGAACTGCACGGTGGCGGGCGCGGGGAGGGCGGGGCTCGCGGGGGCCTGCTCGGTGTGGGCGGGCGTCGGGACGGCCGGGCTCGGGGCCTGGGAGGGGGCCTGGGCGGTCGCTCCTGCCGGGCCCGGGCCCGGGGTCGTGTCGGCCGGTGCCGTCTGACCGGCCCCCGTTGCCTGACCGGCCCCCGTCGTCTGACCGGCCGGCGTCACCAGCGCGGCTGTCGCCTTGCGGCTTCTTCGGGCCGCGCGCCAGCGGGTCACCGTGCCCAGCACGAACACGGTGAGGACCAGCAGGATCATCAGCTGGCCGAGGAACAGGCCCCAGAACAGGCCCCACCCCGACAACCGGGCCGCCGGTGTGTCCGGCCAGGCGCCGGGAAGGTCGTGCGGTTCGCCGATGAGGTGGCGCATCGCCGGTGGCGTGTGGGTGAGGGTGACCGTCGAGGGCCAGCTGCCGTGGGCGAACCAGGCGGCCAGTCCCGTCGCCGTCCACACCAGGACAGTGACGCCCAGCAGGAACCCGAGTATGCCGATCAGCAGGCCGTCGGGAACGCCGCCACCGCCGCGGTGTTCCCGCTCCTGCCGGGGGTCCGGTCTCACGCACGGCCTCCCTACGCCACCGTCGACTCGGAGTCGCCGAGGTGCTGTTCCACGAAGGCCGCCGCCCGCTCTTCCGCCTCCAGCTCGGCGGCGCGCAGCGCGTCGTCGGCTTCGGCCAGGTCGCTGGACGATTCGGTCATCGCGCGGTCGGTGAAGACGAGCGGGCGTTCCGTCTCGGTGACCAGGTGTTTGACCACCTGGACGTTGCCGTTGACGTCCCAGACCGCGATGCCGGGGGTGAGGGTGGGGATGATCTCCACGGCCCAGCGGGGCAGGCCCAGGACGCGGCCCGTCGCCCGTGCCTCGTCCGCCTTCTGGGCGTAGATCGTGCGGGTCGAGGCCATCTTCAGGATCGCCGCGGCCTCCTTGGCCGCGGCGCCGTCCACGACGTCGGAGAGGTGGTGGACGACCGCGACGAAGGACAGACCGAGGCGCCGGCCGAACTTCAGCAGGCGCTGGAAGAGCTGGGCCACGAACGGGCTGTTGATGATGTGCCAGGCCTCTTCCACCAGGAAGATGCGCTTCTTGCGGTCCGGGCGGATCCAGGTGTGTTCCAGCCACACGCCGACGATCGCCATCAGGATCGGCATGGCGATGGAGTTGCGGTCGATGTGGGACAGGTCGAAGACGATGAGCGGGGCGTCGAGGTCGATGCCGACCGTGGTGGGGCCGTCGAACATGCCACGCAGGTCACCGTCGACCAGGCGGTCCAGGACCAGGGCGACGTCCAGGCCCCAGGCCCGTACGTCGTCTATGGCGACGTTCATCGCCTCGGCGGACTCCGGTTCGGGGTGGCGCAGCTGCTCGACGATGTCCGTCAGGACGGGTTGGCGTTCGAGGATCGTCTCGTTGACGTAGGAGTGGGCGACCTTCAGGGCGAAGCCGGAGCGTTCGTCGAGGCCGTGGCCCATCGCCACCTCGATGATGGTGCGCAGCAGCGCGAGCTGGCCCGTCGTGGTGATCGAGGGGTCCAGCGGGTTGAGGCGGATGCCGTGGTTCAGGGCCGCGGCCGGGTCGAGCCGGATGGGGGTTATCCCCAGCTCCTCCGCGATGAGGTTCCACTCGCCGACGCCGTCCTCGCCCTGGGCGTCCAGGACGACGACCTGGCGGTCGCGGAAGCGCAGCTGCCGGAGGACGTAGGTCTTCTCCAGGGCCGACTTGCCGTTGCCGGACTCGCCGAGGACGAGCCAGTGCGGGGCGGGCAGTTGCTGGCCGTAGAGCTGGAAGGGGTCGTAGATGTAGCCCTTGCCGGAGTACACCTCGCGGCCGATGATCACGCCCGAGTCGCCCAGGCCGGGGGCGGCCGTGGGGAGATAGACCGCCTGGGCCTGGCCGGTGGAGGTGCGGACCGGGGAGCGGGTCGTCTCGACCTTCCCGAACAGGAAGGACGTGAAGGCTTCGGTGAGGACGGACAGCGGGTCCCTCATCAGCGCATCAGCCTCTACCTTCGGATTCCGGTGGCGAAGGGCAGTGTGTTCACGAAGGCGCGGTGGTGCTCGCGGTCGCACCACTCGAGTTTCAGGTACGACTTTCCGGCGGACGCCCTTATGGTGCGCTTGTCGCGGTTGAGGGCCTCGGGGGAGCGCGAGGAGACCGTGATGTAGCCGACCAGGTTGACGCCGGCGGCGCCGCTGGCCAGGTCCTCGCCGCGCTGGTCGAGGCGGTTGTGGGCGGCGATGTCGCGGGGGTCGACGGTCCGGTTCATCTTGGCGGCGCGGGACGCCTCCGCCTCGTCGTTGGTCTTCTCCGTGAGCATGCGCTCGATGGCGACCTCGGTGGGTTCGAGGTCCATGGTGACCGCGACCGTGCGGATGACGTCCGGGGTGTGGACGAGGAGCGGGGCCAGGAAGTTGACGCCGACCGGGGTCATCGGCCACTCCTTCACCCAGGCCGTGGCGTGGCACCAGGGTTCGCGGGTGGACGACTCGCGGGTCTTCGCCTGGAGGTAGGTCGGCTCCATGGCGTCCAGTTCGGCCGGCCAGGCGTTGCGCTGGGTCATCGCCTGGATGTGGTCGATGGGGTGGTCCGGGTCGTACATGGAGTGGATCAGGGAGGCGAGGCGGCCCTGGCCGAGGGGCTGCCGGACGCGGATGTCCGCTTCCTGGAGGCGGGAGCAGATGTCGGTGAGCTCGCGGGCCATGACGACGGCGAGCCCGGAGTCGCGGTCCAGTTTGCGGCCGGCCTGGGGGCGGGCGGCGCGGGCCATGGCGTGTGCCTCGGCGGCCAGTTCGCGGGAGTAGTGCATGCAGGCGACGAGGTAGGCGCGGTGCTGCTCGCTGCTGGTGGAGACCATGGACTGCAACTGGTCGTACGACTGCGCGAGCCAGCCCGGTGCCTTGTCGTCGCCGCGCTGGGCGACGTCCTTGGCGTGCGCGTCGGGGTCGGCGGGCAGGGTGCGGGCGAGCATCTGGAGGCGGGTGACGAAGCCGTCGCCGTTGGCCACGTGCTTGAGGAGGGTGCCGAAGCGGTCGACGAGGGCTTCCTGGTCCTCGGAGTCGCGCAGGCCGACGCCCGGGCCCTCGATCTCGATCGCGGCCGTGACCGTCTTGCGGTCGGCGTGCAGGAGTACGGCGATCTCGTCGGGGCCGAAGGGGGCGGCGAGCCAGCTGATACGGCCGATGCCGGGCGGCGGGCCGATCTCGACCTCCCGGCCGTCGATGCGGGTGCCGGCCTCGCTGGCGGCGGAGCGGTAGACGGTGCCCGAGCGCAGGGTGCGCTTGTAGCTGCGGTTGATCTCGAACCACTTGTAGAACGTGCGGCGCTTGTACGGCACGTAGACCGCGGCCAGCGCGAGCAGCGGGAAGCCCATCAGCAGGACGATGCGCAGGGAGAGGATCGGGACGAGGAGCCCGCACATCATGCCGAGGAACGCGCCGACGATGATCAGGCCGATCTCGCCGGACTCACGGTTGCGGCCGACGATCGCGTTCGGCCGGGCGCGGCCGATGAGATACGTACGGCGAGGCGTCATCGGATGGGACAGATGGGACTCGGTCGTCAACGCCCCTCACCTCCGGAGCTGTTGTTGCGGGTGTTGCTGGCGTGCGGGGTGTTCACCGGGCTGGGCGCGCGGGGCGCGGGGGCGGCGGAGGGGACGGATCCGCCGCCGCCGGTCGAGGCGCGGGTGCTGTGCGCGGCGACGCCGCCCGAGGCCGGGTTGGCGGGGCGGGCGGCGGAGGAGCCGCCGGAACCGCCGCCGCCGTTGTTGTCGGCGCGGGCGCTGTGGGTGCGGATGCCCTGGGCGACCAGGTTGGCGGGGCTGCTGATGACGGCGGCGGCCTTGCCTTCGGCGCCCTGCATGATGCGGTTGTTGCGGCCGTTCGCGATCTCGTCGCCGAAGCCGGGGACGAAGCGGTAGATCATCGCGCTGGCGAAGATGGCGAGCAGGATGATGGCGAGGCCGGAGACGACGGCGGAGAAGGCGTCGGGGCCGCCGTCGGAGGAGAGCGCGCCTGCGAGGCCCAGCACTATCACGATGACCGGCTTCACCAGGATGACGGCGATCATGATGCCGGCCCAGCGGCGGACGTGGCCCCACAGGTTCTTGTCGACGAGGCCGGCGTAGACGACGGTGCCGAGGAGGGCGCCGACGTAGAGGAGGGCGGCCCTGATGACCAGCTCCAGCCACAGGACGCCGGCGGCGAGGATGCTGACCAGGGAGACGACGATCAGCATGATGGGGCCGCCGCCGATGTCGGTGCCCTTGTTGAGGGCGCCGGAGAAGGTGCCGAAGAACACGTTCGTCTGGTCGCCGGTGGTTTTGGCGAGGACCTCGCTGACACCGTCCGTCGCGGAGACGACCGTGTAGAGGATCAGGGGGGTGAAGGCGGAGGCCATGACGGTCAGCCAGAGGAACCCGATGGCTTCCGAGATGGCGGTGCCGAGGGGGACGCCTCGCACCGCCCGCTTGGCCACGGCCAGCAGCCACAGCAGCAGGGTCAGGATCGTCGACGCGGCGAAGACGACGGCGTACTGCTGGAGGAACTTCTCGTTGGTGAAGTCGACGTTGGCGGTCTCCTTGACGGCACCGCTGAGCTTGTCGACGGTCCAGGAGGCGGCTTTGGCGCAGCCTTGGGCGAGGGAGGAGAGGGGGTCGAGGGTGGAGGTGAGGGGGTTGTCGGCTCCGCCGCTGTTGCCGCTGCCGGCGCCCTTTTCGCAGTAGTCCTTGGCGGGGCCGATCAGCAGACCGCAGGAGTCACTGCTCGGGGACGCCGAGGGAGAGGGCGACGGCGAGGCCGTGAGGCTGGTGGTGGGTGACGGTGTCGGGTCTGCCACGGCACGGGTCGCCAGCAGGACGACAGTGGTCTGCACGGTGGCCAGGACGCCGGTGAGCTTGAGTACGCGACGCGGGTTACCGGGCATAAGTGAACCCTCCGTACTGCTCGACGGCCTTGCTGATCTGGTCGGATGCGGCGGCCTGGTCGTCACCGGGAACCGGCGCCGGGCCGTCCTTCTGCGTGTCCGCGCTGATCTTCCAGTCGCCGTCGGCCCACTGCAGGTCGAAGGTCCAGGTCTTCCAGGTGGTGGTGACGGGGTTGGTCGAGGACGTCCCCGACATGCCGATGAGCCCGACGTACCACACGGAGACCTTGGCGTTGCTGTCGGCGTACTGTTCGGCCGTGGTGCCCACCGGGACCGTGCGGGACACGAAGGTGTCGCCCTTGGGTGCGTTGCCGTTCGCGTCGAGGCCCAGTTTGCTGAGGAAGCTCGCCGAGTAGGCCGTGTCCATGGCGGTCTGGAGTCTGCCGGCCGCGGCCGGCGTGTAGAGGGCGTTGACGATCCTGTGCCGGCTGTCCGTGTTGAACATGCCGGTCGAGCCCAGCGTCACCGCGTAGTTCGCCGCCGCGCTCTGAGCGCCCTGGCTGCTGTGGGCGAAGCCTGTGGGGATGTCGCCGCTCTTTGTTTCCACCGGCTTGGTTCCCGTTGCCGATGTGGGTGATGTCGTCGGCTGGCTGCCGCCGCCGTTGGTTGTCGTGGTCGACGACGAGTCGTTGGTGTCGCCGTCGCCTCTGTTCGCGAAGGCGATCGCCGCGATCAGGAGGACGACCACGCCGACGACCGTGACCAGGCTCCGTGAGGAGGAGCGGCCGCCGCGGCGGGAGGCGCCGCCGTAGGGGTCGTCGGGCAGGCGGGTGCGGGTGTGGCCGGTCTCCGGGTAGCCGGGCTCGTCTCCGAGGCTCATGCCGCGTACTCCCCCTCCACGTCGTACCGGAACGCGTAGCAGTACGACGGTAGCCGTGCTGGTTCCCGCGCGGGCGCGGTGTGGTGACTCGACATCAGGGAAACGCAACCTCGGAGCGGGGAAGGGTGAGGTCCAGGCGGCCTAGACGGCCATGCCGTACACGATGGTGAACAGGGTGCCGAGGGAACCGATGATGAAGACCCCGGTCAGTCCGGCGATGATGAGGCCCTTGCCCTGCTCGGCACTGAAGGTGTCGCGGAGAGCTGTGGCGCCGATGCGCTGTTTGGCGGCACCCCAGACGGCGATGCCGAGGCAGATGAGGATGGCCACGGCCATGACCACCTGGATCATCGTCTTCGCCTCGTTGCCCAGGCTGCCGAAAGGCCCCCAGTCCGGAGCGATTCCGCCGATGATGGTGTTGATGTCTCCCTTGTCGGCCGCGTAGAACATGTAAGTCACCGCCCCTGATGGGTAGTTCTGGCCGCCCCTGCCCGGTGCAGAGGTCACGCTCTATTCTCGCTGACAAAGCCGCCGGAGTATGTCGACTTGACGTCATTGATTGGCGGGTTTCGTACGAAAGGCTCGTCCGGTCACTCTGTGTATCACGGCAGGTCACGCCGGGCAATGAGGCCTGAGCGGAACCTGTCGTGTGGTTCCGTCGTTGACCCCTTTCATGACCTGGCGCGTTTCTGACGGCCGGTCGGGTGACGGATCGAGACGATGTTCTCACGGGGGTGACGGGGAAACGGCCGGTGGGCCCCGGCGCGAACGCCGGGGCCCACCGTGTGTCCTGAGACCGGGTCAGCCGGTGAAGGCGGTGACGCCCTCGGGGGTGCCCCAGCCGGTCGGGCCGTCGTAGCCGGTGGTGGCGGTGCAGAAGTACGAGGTGGTGCAGGTGCCGTTGTTGCCGCTGGTCACGTCGTTGAGGTTGGCGGTGCCGGCGTAGTTGTAGGGGAACTTCGCCGGGTAGGAGCCGCTGGACGGGGTGCCGGCGAGGGCGTAGACGCCCGCGATGATCGGTGCGGAGACGCTGGTGCCGCCGAAGGTGTACCAGCCGGCGGTGACGCCGTAGGAGTCGTAGACCGAGACGCCGGTCGCCGGGTCGGCCACCGCGGAGACGTCGGAGATCATGCGCCTGGTGCAGCCGGTGTCGGTCTGCCAGGTGGGCTTGGCGTCGTAGGCGGAGCAGCCGGAGCCGGTGCCCTCGGTGGAGCTGGTCTTCCAGACGGTCTCGGTCCAGCCGCGGGTGGTGGAGGACGTCGACAGCTTGGTGCCGCCCACCGAGGTCACGTACTTGGACGCGGCCGGGTACTCGGCCCCGTAGGCGCTGTCACCGGCGGAGACGGTGACGGCGACACCGGGGTGGTTGAAGTACGAGGAGTCGTACGAGGTGTCCGAGGAGGACTCGGAGCCGCCGTAGCTGTTGGAGACGAACTTGGCGCCGAGGGAGACCGCCTCGTTCACCGCGGTGCCGAGGTTGGCCATGGTGGCGCTGGTGGCCTCGACGAGCAGGATCTTGCAGTTGGGGCAGATCGCGGAGGCCATGTCGAGGTCGAGGGAGATCTCCTCGGACCAGCCGGCGTCGGAGGAGGGCAGCGAGGTGGTGGAGCCGGTCTGGCTGACCTTCTTGAAGCAGCCGTTGGCCGTGGTGCAGGCGGACAGGCCGTAGTACGAGCGGTAGGTCGCGAGGTCGGACTCGGCGTTCGGGTCGTTGTAGGCGTCGACGATCGCGATGGTCTCGCCCGAGCCGTTGGCGGACGCCGCGGAGGTCAGGCCGTAGGCCGAGCGGAGGTTGGCCGGGCTGTAGCCGGACGGGGTGGAGGCGTCGGCGGCCTTGGGGGTGATGCCGGTCCTCGCGGCCTGCTGCTTCTGGAAGGCGGTGAGGCCGCCGGTGACCCGGAAGGAGTTGCAGGCCAGCTCGCCCTTGTGTTGAGGGGTGGCGCACGGGGTCGCGGTGTAGGTCACCTTCGACGGGGCGGCAGGTGCCGCGGTGGCCTGGACGGCGGTGCCGAAGCCGGCGAGGGCGAGGGCGGCGGTGGCCGCCGCGGCGGTGGCGATACGGCGCCAGCCACCGCGGAGGGACGATCTGCTGGGGGGAGTGGAACGCATGCGTGCAGCCTCCTGATGTTCCTCAATGGGGTGGAACACTTCGAACAGGGGCAGTGCGGGTGCGATCTGGAACGGCGGTCCGCGAAGAGAATCCTTTGTTGAGTACGCGACAACAAGGGGTGTCGGGAATCCTGACTTCCGCATTGCCGAACGTGGCCTTCGCCTGACCCGCCGATGGCCGTCCGTTGTCCTGCGGGTGGCGGGTGCTTGATGCAACACACAGCAGATTCAAGGGAATTGCCAAGGCGGGAAAAGCGGTCGGGGACGAAAGACGGGCCACGGCCGGATGCCGTGGCCCGTCTCTCTTACCGTGCCGCCGAGGGGACCCCACGTCCCCCTCACAGTGGCGGCTCCCCGTGACCCGACGGGGAGGTCGATCGGTGAAGGGCTCAGCCGGTGAAGGCGCCGGTCCCCTCGGGGGTGCCCCAGCCGGTCGGGCCGTCGTAGCCCGACCGGGCGGTGCAGAAGTACGAGGTGGTGCAGGTGCCGTTGTTGCCGCTGGTGACGTCGTTCAGCGCCGAGGTGCCGGCCGCGTTGTACGGGTACTGGGCCGGGTAGTCGCTGCTGCCCGGGGTGCCCGCCAGGGCGTACACCGAGGCGATCAGCGGCGAGGAGGCGCTGGTGCCGCCGTAGGTGTTCCAGCCGGTGCCGTCGGCGCCGTAGGAGTCGTAGACGGAGACCCCGGTGGCCGGGTCGGCGACCGCGGAGACGTCGGCGATCATGCGCTTCGAGCAGCTCGCGTCGGTCTGCCAGCTGGGCTTGGCGTCGTAGGCGGAGCAGCCGGAGCCGGTGCCCTCCGTGCTCGACGTCTTCCACACCGACTCGGTCCAGCCGCGGCTGTTGGAGGAGGTGGACAGCTTGGTGCCACCGACGGCGGTCACGTACCGGGAGGCGGCCGGGTACTCGGCGCCGTAGCCCTCGTCACCGGCGCTCGCGGTGATGGCCACGCCCGGGTGCTTGTAGTACGAGGTGTCGTACGTCGTGTCCGAGGAGGACTCGGAGCCGCCGTAGCTGTTGGAGACGAACTTGGCGCCCAGCTTGACGGCCTCGTTCACCGCGGCGCCCAGGTTGGCGTCGCTCGCGGACTTGGCCTCGACCAGCAGGATGTTGCAGTTCGGGCAGGTCGCGCTGACCACGTCGAGGTCGAGGGACTCCTCACCGGCCCAGCCGCTGTCGGCGGAGGGCAGCGAGGTGGTGGAGCCGGTCTGGGAGACCTTGGTGAAGCAGCCGTTGTCCGAGGTGCAGTCCGGCAGGCCGTAGTACGAGCGGTAGGTGGCGAGGTCCGCCTCGGCGTTCGGGTCGTCGTAGGCGTCGACGATCGCGACGGTCTCGCCCGAGCCGTTGGCGGCGGCGGCGTCGGTCAGGCCGTACGCCGACTGGATGTCCGAGGGGCCGTATCCGGTGGGGGAGTCGGACGCGGCGTGCGGCTTGATGGTCCTGGGCGCGATGCCCTTGACCGCGGCCTGCCTCTCCATGAAGGCGGTGGTGCCGCCGGTGACACGGAGGGCGTCGCAGGCGGCGAATCCCTTCTTCGGGGTGGCGCCGCAGGCGGCCTTCTCGTACTGGACGTGGGCCTTCGCCACCTGGGCGGCGATGGCCTTGGTGCTGACCTTGGGGGTGGCGGTCGCGGGGGCGGCGGTGGCATGGGCCGCGGTGCCGAGGCCGGCGGCGGCGAGCGCCGCGGTGGCCGCGAACGCGGTGCCGAGCCGGCGCCATCTACCGCTGGTGTGGGGGGAGCTGGGGGTGGACGTACGCAACGTACAGCCTCCTGGAAGAGGGGACAGAGGCCTGCGGGTGGGGGGGACCACCGGGGTGGTTTCCGGTGGGGGCGGCGGCCCGCGTCGACCATCGCGTTGTTGGGTACGCGACAACAAGATGGGTTTCGGAAACCTGACTTCCGCGTTACCCAAGGGCGGCGCGGGCTTACTGATCAATGGCCGCCGGATGGCCGGAAGTTGGGGTCCGATTGACCCGGAGGGCCGAAGGGGGCGCCGGGCAATGCGCGTTGACGGCGCATCGGGGGGGCGTAATGATCCTGTGTCAGCGGGGCTTGAGGCCGTGCAGCAGGAGATGGACGTGGCTCTCCAGGTCGGCCAGGGCCTCGTCCGCGGGCAGGGCGCCGGCGGCTATGAGGCTGGCGAGGCCGTGGATGCCGGCGGCGGCGGCGAGGGTGAGCCGTTCCGGGTCGCCCTCGATGATCTCGCCGCGCCGCTGGGCCTCCGCGGTCAGCCGGACGAAGGACCCCATGGACATGTCGACGGCTTCGGCCAGCCGTGCGTCGATGTCCGGGTCGTGCTTGCGGGCGAACATCAGCGCCAGCAGCTCGGGGTTCTCGACGGCGAAGCCGAGATAGGCCCGGGCGAGCGAGGTCAGGCGGGGCTCCAGGGCGGCTTCGGGCAGGTCCGCCGTGGCCAGGGCGCGGTTCAGGCGGTCGTAGCCGCTGAGCGCGAGCGCGTCCAGCAGGGCCTGCTTGTCCTTGAAGTGCCGGCCGGGAGCGGCGTGGCTCACCCCGATGTCACGGGCCAGCTCGCGCAGGGACAGGGCGGCGGTGCCCTTCTCGCGCAGGGTGCGCTCGGCGCTGGTGAGCAGGGCGGCGCGCAGGTCTCCGTGGTGGTAGGGGCGGCTTTGCGGCATGGAGGCCATGGTATCCCGATGTTGCCGCTGCCATCTTTGTAGACGCTGTCAGCTTTGTTGGCGCCGTCATCTTTGTTGTCGTTGACACCATTGTTGTCGACGCCTACATTGACGCCATGGCTGAGAAGAAGCACAAGTGGAACGTGAACGACCTCCCTGACCTCTCCGGCAAGACCGCCGTGGTCACCGGGGCCAACAGCGGCCTGGGCCTGGCGGCCACGGACGCGCTGGCGCGGGCGGGCGCCCATGTGGTGCTCGCGGTGCGGGACACCGAGCGCGGCCGGGCCGCCGCGGCGAAGGTGTCCGGCAGCACGGAGGTGCGCCGGCTGGACCTGGCCGACCTGTCCTCGGTGCGGGAGTTCGCGGACGGCTGGGACCGCCCGCTGGACCTGCTCATCAACAACGCGGGCGTGATGATGCTGCCGGAGCAGCGCACCGCCGACGGCTTCGAGATGCAGTTCGGCACCAACCATCTGGGCCACTTCGCGCTGACGAACCTGCTGCTGCCGCACGTCACCGACCGGGTGGTGACCGTCTCCTCCGGTCTGCACCGCGGCGGCGACGGCGTGATCCACTTCGACGACGTCAACCTGCGCGGCACCTACACCCCGACCCGCGCCTACGCCCAGTCCAAGCTGGCCAACCTGTTGTTCGTCCTGGAGCTCCAGCGCCGTCTCACGGAGGCCGGTTCCCGGGTCCGCGCGCTCGCGGCGCACCCCGGCTACGCGGCGACCAACCTGCAGAGCCACCACGCCAACCCGCTCGCCCGGCTGGGTATGGGCCTCGGCAACCGGCTGCTCGCCCAGGACGACCGCGCCGGCACCCTGCCCACGCTGTACGCGGCGACCCAGGACCTGCCCGGTGCGAGCTACGTCGGTCCCGACGGCCTCGGGGAGATGCGGGGCGCGCCGACGCTGGTCGGCCGCAGCCGGGCGGCGAGCGACCCGGCGGCGGCACGCCGGCTGTGGACGCTCTCGGAGGAGATGACCCAGGTCACCTGGCCGCTCGGGGCACGGGCCCTGTAACGCACGGACTGCGCAACGCACGGACTGCGCAACGCACGGACTGCGCAACGCACGGACTGCGCAACGCACAGGCCGCGCAACGCACGGGCCCCGCACCCCGCGGGCTCGGTGAACGCGTGGGCCCTGTGAACGTCCGGGGGAGTGAACGCCCAGGTGGTGGACGCCCGGCGAGCCCGGCGCCGGACCTGGATACGGTGAGCCGACACGACGTGGACGACGGCTTCCCGGGAGGTGGCGGTATGACCGCCGGCGCCGTGGACTTCTCCCTGACCGGACGTACGGCCCTGGTGACCGGCTCCGTGCGGGGGCTCGGTCTGGAGATGGCGCGGGGCCTGGCGGCGGCCGGGGCGCGGGTGGTGCTCAACGGGCGGGACACGGGGGCACTGGAGGCGGCGGTGGCCCGGCTGCGTGCCGACGGCCTGGACGTGGTCGGCGTGGCGTTCGACGTGACCGACCGGGCGGCGGCCGAAGAGGCGGTGACCGCCGTCGGCGCCCTCGACATCCTGGTCAACCACGTGGGCCACCGGGACCGCAGGGGCGTCGAGGAGATGACCCCGGACGAGCTGTCGGCGCTGCTCGACACCCATCTGACCTCGGCGTACGCGCTCAGCCAGACGGTGGCCCGGGGCCTGGCCGCGCGGGGCACGCCGGGCCGCATCATCAACGTCTCCTCCGTGGTCGGCCAGTTGGGCCGCACCGGTGACGTCGCCTACGCCACGGCGAAGGCGGGCCTGGACGGCCTGACCCGGGCCCTGGCTGCCGACCTCGGCCCGAGCGGTACGACGGTGAACTCGGTGGCGCCGGGCACGTTCGCCCCGTACGCCGATGCCGATGCCGATGCCGATGCCTGCGCCGACGCGGACCCGGCCGCGGACCCGGAGTGGGGGACCTGGCTGCGGACCCGGACCGCCCTGGGGCGCTGGGGCCGCCCGGCGGAGATCGCGGGGATCGTCGTCTTCCTCGCGAGCGGGGCTGCTTCCTTCATCACGGGGCAGACGATCGCGGTGGACGGTGGGATGACCACGACGTTCTGAGCAGGGCCGTCCGAGGCGGGTACGGACGGCCGCGCGGGCGGTTCACAGAAAAATCTCAGTGAAGTCGGGGAAGGTTTCTCACCTTCGTGGGACACAGTGGAGCCTGATGAAGCGCACCTCACGCATCTACGTCACCACGCGCCGCGTCGCACTCTGCGCGGTGATGGTCCTGGCCGCCACCTCGGCCTCCGTGGCCGCCGCCGACGAGGCGGCGGGTCCGTTCGGGGTGACCGCGGTGGTGGGGGCCACCGCCGCCGGTGCCAAGGTCGGGGCGCTGTTCAGCGCGGACAAGGCCGGCAGCCTGTCCGGCAACCACTTCTGCACCGCCTCCGTCGTGCACAGCCCGCAGCGGGACCTCATCGTCACCGCCGCGCACTGCGTCGACGGGGACGACGGCACGAACCTGGTGTTCGTGCCCGGCTACCGGGACGGGGTGGCGCCGTACGGGGTGTGGAAGGTCGGCCGACGGTATCTGCCGGACGGCTGGTCGCACGGCCAGGACGAGGACAGCGACGTCGCCTTCGCCGCCGTGGACGAGCTGGGCGGCAAGCGCATCGAGGACGTCACCAGGGCCAACCGGTTCGCCACCGGCGTCGCCACCGGGGCCACCGCCGTGACCGTCATCGGGTACCCCGACTCCCGTGAGGTGCCGATCAGCTGCACCAACAAGCCCCTCGCCCACAGCTCCACCCAACAGCGCATCGACTGTCCCGAGTTCACCGGCGGCACCAGCGGGAGTCCCTGGGTGAACGGCGACCACGAGGTGGTGGGGGTGCTGGGCGGCCACGAGCAGGGCGGCGCCACGGCCGACACCTCGTACAGCGTGGTGCTCGGGAGCGAGGCCGCCGAGCTGTACCGGGACGCCACCAGCCGGTGAAACGGCGTCAGGCGCGCCTTCCTGCTGTGAAATAGCGCCACTCTCAGCCGAAATGGCGTTGAACGGCCCTGCCATGGGGGAGGGTTGGGGCGTGCGGAAAGTATGGGTGATCGGTGGCGCGGCGGTCGGCCTCGGGCTGAGCTTCGTCATGCTGCTCGTCGTCGGGGTGTACGTCGTCGCCGGGAACCTCCTCAACGGGGTCGACGGGGCCACCAAGAGCCTGGCGAAGGGCTCGGTGCCGGCCGCCTACTCGGCCCTCGTGCAGAAGTGGGGCAATCTCTGCCCCGCCCTCAACCCCGCCCTGCTCGCCGCCCAGCTGTACCAGGAGAGCGGCTTCAACCCGAGGGCGCAGAGCGCGGCGGCGGCACAGGGCATAGCGCAGTTCATCCCGGGGACGTGGGCCACCCACGGCATCGACGGAAACGGCGACGGGGTACGGGACGTCTGGGACCCGAATGACGCGATTCCGTCGGCCGCCTCCTACGACTGCCAGCTCGCCTCGTACGTCAAGGACGTTCCCGGCAACGTCTCCGACAACATGCTCGCCGCGTACAACGCGGGGGCGTACGCGGTCATCAAGTACAAGGGAGTGCCGCCGTACGCGGAGACGCAGAACTACGTCAAGACGATCACCACCCTCGAGGACAGCTTCGCCGCGCCGGTCAGCCGGCTCTCGCCCACCAAGCAGGCCGCCGGTGCCATCACCTACGCCCAGAACAAGCTCGGCACCCCCTACCTCTGGGGCGGCAACGGCACAGCTCAGGACAATGGCCGGTTCGACTGCTCGGGGCTGACGAAGGCGGCGTACGCGAGCGTCGGGATCACCCTGCCGCGGGTCGCCAACGACCAGTACAACGCCGGTCCGCACCCCTCCCGCAACGAACTGCTCCCGGGTGACCTCGTCTTCTTCTCCACCGACCTCTCCGATTCCCGGGCCATCCACCACGTGGGCATCTACGTCGGGGGCGGGTACATGATCGACGCGCCGTACACCGGGGCCGTCATCCGCTTCGACCCCATCGACTCGGCCGACTACTTCGGGGCCACCCGGGTAACCGAAGATGGCGCGAAAGCGCTCCCCACCACGGTGTGAACCGAGCGTGAAACCCACCCCTGAGCTGGGGATTCGTGTCTCTCTTCGATAACGTCTGCGTGATCATTCGGTGGAGGGTGGAACGTAGGGGCGTAGGCCGTGCGTTCCTGTTGACGTAGCCGACCACGGGGGTGGCACGAGCGACGCACACCGGGTGCGTCCCGGAACGACGACGAAGGGGCCGCAGCACGATGGCTGTACTCGCCGAATCCGGATCCAACCCCGACGTCGACCTGCTCTACGACATCAACGGCCTGGCCAAGGACGCACCGCACTGGTTCGACCGGGTCATGGAGTTCGTCGGGGAGTACGGGCTGCTGGTCGCGATGGTGCTGCTGGTGGTGTGGTGCTGGTGGACCGTACGGCGCCGCGGGGCCGAGGACGCCCCCGCCACCCTGGCCGCGCTGGTCTGGGCGCCGCTCGCCGCCGCGATCGCCGTCCTCGTGAACGTTCCCATCCGCGGCTTCGTCGAGCGCCCCCGGCCGTTCCTCACCCACCAGGGACTCGACGTCCTGATCTCCGGCAAGACCGACTACTCGTTCGTCAGCGACCACGCGACGATCACCATGGCGCTGGGGGTCGGCCTGTTCGTCGCCCACCGCAGGTTCGGTCTGGTGGGCATCGCGCTGGCGCTGGCCGAGGGCTTCTGCCGGGTCTACATGGGCGTCCACTACCCGACGGACGTGGTGGGCGGCTTCGCCCTGGGCACGGCGGTCGTCCTCCTGCTGTCCCCGCTGGCGACGGCTCTGCTGACACCGGTACTGAAGGCGGTCGAGTCGTCCCCGAGGGCGGGGTGGATCGTACGGCGCCGATCAGCGATGGTGGGGTTGGTGCCGGGCGCACGCACAGCGATGGAGCCGACGGACCGGGACTTGGCGGCGTAGGCAGGCTGGGCCCGGGGGTTTCACTGGCCCGTGTGGGCGGGGTGCCGCTGCGCCCACCCGTGCCGCCCCAGCGGCACGACTGCCCGCAGCTACGACGCGCCCCGAAGGGGCGCTGGGGGTCCCCCCGGCCGAAGGCTGGGGGAGGAACTGCGCGATCAGCCCCCACGCGGCCGCAGCCGGACTGCGTATCCCTACAACCCCTGCGGATAAGAGAAGAACCTCTCCGGGTCGTACTGCTGCTTGACCTTCCCGAGCTTCGTCACCGCGTCCCCGTAGTACGCCTTCTTCCAGCCCGTCAGCGTCGGGTCCGTGTAGTTCTGGTACGCCGCGCCGGAGGCGTACGGCTTCATCGCCGCGTGCGCCGAGTTCAGCCACGCCTGCCCCGTGCTCCCGGAGGATCCGGCACCCCACGACACGATGTACTGCGCCAGCATCCGCGACCGCCGGTGCACGAACGCCGTCGCCGTCGGCGAGACGCGGTTCACCGCCCCGCCGAGCGCCGTGAACGCGATGCTTCCCGCGCCGCCCCGGACCGCACCGATCTGCCGGAGCGCCGTCTGGATGCCGGCCGCCGACAGCGAACGGTCGAAGAAGTCGGAGCGGGCCGTGTACGTCTCCCGGCCGAGCCTGCCCTGCGGGGAGCGCCCGGGGGTGGAGCCGGGCAGGTGGCACTGGGGCTCGGTGGCGAAGGAGGAGCAGCCGGCGTAGATCTCCATCACCTCCTCGTAGGCGTGGCGGCGCAGGGACACCGAGGAGGCGTTGGCGCCCGCCTTGTGAGCGAGGGCGTCGACCGCGTTCTGCAACTCGCCGTAGGTGCCCATGGAGAAGCAGGCGACCGAGACGCGCGGGCCGCTGCCGGAGTTCTCCAGGTGCAGGGAGGACCAGATCTCGTCCGGCTGCGACGGACCCCACTCCTGCCAGGCCTTCAGGACCTGCGCGGCCTTCGACCACGGCCAGCTCAGGTACGCCGTCACGCCCTGCGGCGTGGGGTGGGTGCTGAACTGGAGTTCCGTGACGACGCCGAAGTTGCCGTTGCCCGCGCCGCGCAGCGCCCAGAAGAGGTCCCTGTTGGTGCTCGCGTCGGCGACAACCTGCGTACCGTCGGCGGTGACGAGCGTCGCCCGGGTGAGGCTGTCGCAGGTCAGGCCGTACGCCCGGGACGCGACCCCGTGGCCGCCGCCGAGCACCAGGCCGGAGACGCCGACCGTGGGGCAGGAGCCCGCCGGGATGGTCACGCCCTTCGCGGCGAGCGCCCGGTAGACGTCGATCAGTTTGGCACCGGCGCCGACGACCGCCGTACCGCCGCCGACGCGGATACGGCTGAGCCTGGAGACGTCGAGGATCAGCCGGCCGTCGCCGGAGGAGTAACCCGCGTAGGAGTGGCCGCCGTTGCGGATGGCGATCTTCAGGCGGTGGGCCTGGGCGTAGGAGAGTGTGGTGCGGATGTCGTCGGCGTGGGCGACGTACGCGACCGCCGATGGCTTCAGGGTGTCGAAGCGGGTGTTGTAGAGCTGGTGGGCGACCGTCCAGTTGGCCTCGCCGGGGCGTATCAGGGTGCCGTCCAGGGCGCGTGCGAGAGCGGTCCAGTTGGCCGCCGCCGCTGCGCTGGTGGTCTTCAGCGCGGTACGGGAGGATGTGGACGCGAGGGGCGCGCCGGTCGTCAGCGCCGTGCCCGCCCCGCCTGAGCTGCAACCCGTGAGTGCGGTCGCCGCGATGGCGGCTGCCCCGCCCGATATGAAGGTGCGCCGTTCCATGCCCGTGCCTTTCGTCGGCTGTCCTGGATCGAGACGGCGTCCGTCGCACACGGGTTCCCGTCCGGTGTAACGAACGCTGTGACGTCGTAACGGCTGTGATGGCGAACGCCGAAGACTTGTTCGCTTAACCCGGCGGTTGGGACCTGCACGTGCCCTCCCCGTAAGCGTTCCGTGACCTAACCAGGCCGACGGCAGGGGTTCACCCTCCGTTCACTTGTGCCCATCGGCGGCTTCACCTGTTCTGCCTACTTTCGGCCGTACGCGATGCGGTGAGCGGTCGTAGAAACCCAGTCGGGGAGCCCCTCACTTCGTCACCACTACTTCGCACGCCGCCGAAGGTGGCGCCCCTGGAAGGAACTCCCGAAAGTGAAGCTTCAGCGCAAGAACCGGCTGCGCGTTCTGTCTCTCGGTGCTGTCGCCGTCACCGGTGCCCTGACCCTCACGGCGTGCGGCTCCGACGACAACGGCAGCAGCAGCGGTTCGAGCAGCAACCCCTCGACCTCCGCCAACGCCAGCTCCATCAAGTGCGACAACGCCAAGGGTCAGCTGCTCGCCGACGGCTCCTCCGCGCAGAAGAACGCGATCGACGCCTGGGTGAAGAACTTCTCGCAGGCCTGTGGTGTCCAGATCAACTACAAGGGCTCCGGCTCCGGCGCCGGTGTGACCGCCTTCACGCAGGGTCAGGTCGCCTTCGCCGGTTCCGACTCCGCGCTCAAGCCCGAAGAAGTCACCGCCTCCAAGAAGGTCTGCTCCGGCGGCCAGGGCATCGACCTCCCGATGGTCGGCGGCGCCATCGCGATCGGCTACAACGTCCCGGGTGTCGACAACCTGGTTCTGGACGCGCCGACCCTCGCGAAGATCTTCGACAGCAAGATCACCAACTGGAACGACGCGGCGATCAAGAAGCTGAACCCGACCGCGAAGCTCCCGGACCTGAAGATCCAGGCCTTCCACCGCTCGGACGAGTCGGGTACGACGGACAACCTGACCAAGTACCTGATCGCCACCACCCCGGACAACTGGAAGTACTCCGGCGGCAAGGCCTGGCAGGCCAAGGGCGGCCAGTCCGCTCCGCAGTCCGCGGGCGTCGCCCAGCAGGTCAAGCAGACCTCCGGCGCCATCGGCTACTTCGAGCTCTCCTACGTCTCGGACGGCATCAAGGCCGCCAGCATCGACACGGGCGCCAGCAAGCCGGTCGCCCCGTCCACCGCGTCCGCCACCGCCGACATCGCGGCCGCCCAGGTCGTCGGCACCGGCAAGGACCTGTCGCTGAAGCTGGACTACAAGACCAAGGCCGAGGGCGCGTACCCGATCAGCCTGGTCACCTACGAGATCGCCTGCGACAAGGGCAACAAGGCCGACACCCTCGCGGCGACCAAGGCGTTCCTGCGCTACGTCGCCTCCGAGGACGGCCAGAAGGTCCTCTCCACGATCAACTACGCCCCGATCCCCGACGAGATCATCGCCAAGGTCCGCACCACCATCGAGGGCCTGAGCTAAAGATCCGCGAGTGCGGCCGAGTCCCGCGAGGGGCCCGGCCGCACCGTCCGGTGCACCGCCGCCCGGAGTCGTACGCCCCCCACAGCCGGGACGTACGGCTCCTCCGAGCCGCCCGCGAGGGCGACTCCGCAGACCGGAGAACCCGATGGACATATCGACGAAGACGACAGACGCCCCACCGCCCCTCCCACAGCCCAGCGTTGCCGAGCAGAAGCGCAACGCCCGCGGCGCCACCCGCGCGGGTGACCGGGTCTTCCTCGGACTTTCCCGCGGTTCCGGCGTCCTGCTGCTGGTGATCATGGCCGCGATCGCGGTCTTCCTCACCTACCGGGCCGCCCTCGCGATCAACCGCGACCACAGCAACTTCCTCACCACCTTCGAGTGGAACACCAACCTCATCCCGCCGAGCTTCGGCATCGCGGTCCTCGCCTTCGGCACGGTGGTCTCCTCGATCATCGCCATGGCCATCGCCGTCCCGATCGCCGTGGCCATCGCGCTGTTCATCACGCACTACGCGCCGCGCCGGCTCGCCGGCCCCGTCGCCTACGTGATCGACCTGCTCGCCGCGGTGCCGTCCATCGTGTACGGCCTGTGGGGCGGACTCGTCCTCGTGCCGCACATGACCGGCCTGTTCGGCTGGCTCAACGACTTCTTCGGCTGGACCGGGGTCTTCTCCTGGGACGGCGGCGCCCCGCGCTCGCTGCTGACCGTCGCCATCCTGCTCGCGATCATGATCCTGCCGGTCATCACCAACGTGAGCCGCGAGGTCTTCCGGCAGGTCCCGCAGATGCACGAGGAGGCCGCGCTCGCGCTCGGCGCCACGCGCTGGGAGGTCGTCCGCATGGCGGTGCTGCCCTTCGGGCGCTCCGGCGTGATCTCCGCCTCGATGCTCGGCCTCGGCCGCGCCCTCGGCGAGACGATGGCCGTCGCCACCGTGCTCTCCCCGGACTTCGACATCCACGCCAGCCTGCTCAACCCGGGCGGCGGCACCTTCGCCCAGAACATCGCCAGCAAGTTCGGTGAGGCGACCTCCGACGGCCGTGACGCGCTCATCGCCTCCGGTCTGGTCCTGTTCGTCATCACCCTGCTGGTCAACGGCGCGGCCCGGATCATCATCCAGCGCCGTGCGGAGTACTCGGGGGCCAACGCATGAGCACCGCAGCAGTCGCCGACAAGCGCCCCAGCACCCTCCAGGGCGCCAGTCTCCCCACGTGGTCCCCGTACGCCATCATCGGCGGGTCGATCGTCCTGGGCGTGGTCATCGGTCTGGTGGCCGGCCTGGACAGCAAGATCCAGTGGGGTCTGATCGCGGGCCTCCTCTACGTCCTCGGCACCTACGGCATCGCTGCCAAGGTCGAGGGCGGCCGGCAGGCCAAGGACCGCGTCGCCACCTCCCTGGTCTGGGTCGCCTTCGTCATCGCCGTCGTCCCGCTGGTCTCCCTGCTCTGGGTGACCATCTCGCGCGGCGTGAAGGTCCTGGACATCTACTTCCTCACCCACTCCATGGGCGTCGTCGCCGACTCCCAGCCCGGCGGTGGTGCCTACGCGGCCATCATCGGCTCGCTGGAGCAGGTCGGTCTCGCCACTCTGATCGGCGCCCCGATCGGTATCCTCACCGCGGTCTACCTCGTCGAGTACGGACGCGGCCGGCTGGCCAAGTCCGTCACCTTCTTCGTGGACGTGATGACCGGTATCCCGTCGATCGTCGCGGGTCTGTTCATCCTCAGCATCATGCTGATCTTCGACATGCAGCCGTTCGGCTTCGCCGGATCGCTGGCCCTGGCCATCCTGATGATGCCGGTGGTCGTGCGCTCCACCGAGGAGATGCTCAAGCTCGTCCCGAACGAGCTGCGCGAGGCGTCCCTGGCACTCGGCGTGCCCAAGTGGCGCACCATCCTGAAGGTGGTCCTGCCGACCTCCATCGGCGGTATCACGACCGGCGTCATGCTGGCCGTGGCCCGTATCGCGGGCGAGACCGCCCCGGTGCTGCTGCTGGTGTTCGGCAACCCGTTCATCAACAACGACCCCTTCGAGGGTGCGCAGTCGTCGCTGCCGCTGTTCATCTACCAGCAGTACGCGAACAGCGCCGGTGCCAACGCGGCCTACGACCGGGCCTGGGCGGCCTCGCTCACGCTGATCGCCTTCGTGATGATCCTGAACCTGGTGGCCCGCGGCATCGCCCGCTGGAAGGCCCCGAAGACCGGTCGCTGACCGGCCTCACAGCGACCGACCGTCTGGAAGTGAAGAAGTAATGTCCAAGCGAATCGACGTCAGCGGGCTCACCGCTTTCTACGGCTCCCACAAGGCCATCGACGACATCTCGATGAACATAGAGCCGCGCACCGTCACGGCGTTCATCGGCCCCTCCGGCTGCGGCAAGTCGACGTTCCTGCGCACGCTGAACCGGATGCACGAGGTCACCCCCGGCGGCCGGGTCGAGGGCAAGGTCCTCCTCGACGACGAGAACCTGTACGGCGCCGGGATCGACCCCGTGTCGGTGCGCCGTGAGGTGGGCATGGTGTTCCAGCGCCCGAACCCGTTCCCCACGATGTCGATCTTCGACAACGTGGCCGCGGGTCTGCGGCTGAACGGCAACTACAAGAAGAGCGAGCTCGGCGACATCGTCGAGAAGTCACTCAAGGGCGCGAACCTCTGGAACGAGGTCAAGGACCGCCTGAACAAGCCCGGGTCCGGGCTCTCCGGTGGTCAGCAGCAGCGTCTGTGCATCGCCCGCGCGATCGCGGTCGAGCCGAAGGTGCTGCTCATGGACGAGCCCTGCTCCGCCCTCGACCCGATCTCCACCCTCGCCATCGAGGACCTGATCGGTGAGCTGAAGGAGCGCTTCACGATCGTCATCGTGACGCACAACATGCAGCAGGCGGCGCGTGTCTCGGACCGCACGGCCTTCTTCAACCTGGCCGCCGTCGGCCAGCCCGGCAAGCTGATCGAGATCGACGAGACGGAGCGCATCTTCTCCAACCCGTCGGTCCAGGCCACCGAGGACTACATCTCGGGCCGCTTCGGCTGAGCCGACACCGACCCCTCGCGGTGCTGCATGGCGGTGCCACCGCGAGGACGCAAAAGGGCCCGCCCCTGGCTCCCGGGGGCGGGCCCGTCTGCGTCGTGCGTGGCTGGGGGAGGGGGTGGCGCCGCAGGGGGTGGGTGGATCGGTCCGGTGGCGGCTGCGGGTGCGTGGGGGCTTGTCGCGCAGTTCCCCGCGCCCCTAAGGGGCGCTGGGCCCTACGGGGCGCTACAGCACCGTCAGCTTGACGATTCCGTAGGCCGCCGCTGCCACCAGGGCCGCGGCCGGCATCGTGATGAACCAGCCCAGGACGATGTTCTTGGCCACGCCCCAGCGGACCGCCTTCACGCGCCTCGTCGCGCCGACGCCCATGATGGCCGAGGTGATGACGTGGGTCGTGGAGATCGGCGCCTTGAAGAGGTACGCCGTGGTGAACATGATCGACGCGCCCGTGGCCTCGGCCGCGAAGCCCTGCGGGGGGTCGAGTTCGATGATCTTGCGTCCCAGGGTGCGCATGATGCGCCAGCCGCCCGCGTAGGTGCCGAGGGAGAGCATCAGCGCGCAGACGATCTTCACCCAGGCCGGGATCGGGTCGCCGTACGTCTCGTGGCCGGAGATCACCAGGGCCATGACCACGACGCCCATCGTCTTCTGGGCGTCCTGGAGGCCGTGCCCGAGGGCCATGCCGGCCGCGGAGACCGTCTGGGCTATCCGGAAGCCGCGCTTCGCCTTGTGCGGGTTGGACCGGCGGAACAGCCACATGATGGCCGTCATGACCAGGTAGCCGAGGATCAGTCCGACCACCGGCGACAGGAACATCGGAATGATGACCTTGTCGACGACGCCGTTCCAGAGGACCTCCGTGCCCCCCGCCAGGGCCGCGCCGACGAGCCCGCCGAACAGGGCGTGGGAGGACGACGACGGCAGTCCGAAGTACCAGGTGACCAGGTTCCAGACGATCGCGCCGACGAGCGCCGCGAACAGGATGCCCATGCCCTGGGAGCCCTGCGGGGTCTCGATCAGGCCCTCGCTGACCGTCTTGGCGACCCCGGAGCCCAGGAAGGCGCCCGCGAGGTTCATCACGGCGGCCATCGCGAGCGCCGCCCGCGGGGTCAGGGCCCGCGTCGACACCGAGGTCGCGATCGCGTTCGCGGAGTCGTGGAAGCCGTTCGTGTACGTGAAGAAGAGCGCGACCAGGATGGTCACGACCAGCGCGAAGGTGTCCATCGACGCCTCAGGACTCCTTGACGGCGATGGTCTCCACCGTGTTCGCCACGTGCTCGAACGCGTCCGCCGCCTCTTCCAGGACGTCCACGATCTGCTTGAGCTTCAGCACCTCGATCGCGTCGTACTTGCCGTTGAAGAGGTGGGCGAGAAGCTTGCGGTGGATCTGGTCGGCCTGGTTCTCCAGACGGTTGACCTCGATCCAGTACTCGGTGAGGTTGTCCAGCGTGCGCAGGTGGGGCATCGCCTCGGCCGTCAGGTCGGCGGCCCGTGCCAGCACCTCGATCTGCTGCTCGACGCCCTTCGGCAGTTCCTCGACGTTGTAGAGGACGACCAGGTCGACGGCCTCCTCCATGAAGTCCATGATGTCGTCGAGGGAGGACGCGAGGGTGTAGATGTCCTCGCGGTCGAACGGCGTGATGAACGAGGAGTTCAGCTGGTGGAAGATCGCGTGCGTGGCGTCGTCACCTGCGTGTTCCGCTGCCCGCATACGCTCTGCGATCTCGGCCCGGGCAGACGTGTCCGCCCCGAGCAGTTCCATCAGGAGCTTCGAGCCGGTGACGATGTTGTCCGCGGAGGCGGCGAACATGTCGTAGAAGCTCGTCTCCCTGGGGGTCAGACGAAAGCGCACGTGGGTTCCTCGGTATGCATGGGTTTCGGTCAGGCTGATGCTAAGCGCATCATCCGGCCACGGCTAATGGGCCGCCGTCCAGTTTCGCCCATCGGGCATGGTGATCAGCACGGGGGCGTCCCGAGGGCCCTCCTACCCAGCAAAGTTCGTTACCATATACCCACCAGGGGTATGTGTCTCGATAATGCGGAGGACGCGATGACGACCACCGAGGCCGACGCCGTGACGCCCTCCGGGGGCGGAGCACCGGCGACCACGCACGGTTACCACAAGCAGAAGGACGAGCACCTCAAGCGGCTGCGCCGGATCGAGGGCCAGATCAGGGGCCTGCAGCGCATGGTGGACGAGGACACCTACTGCATCGACATACTCACCCAGGTCTCGGCCTCCACCAAGGCCCTGCAGTCCTTCGCCCTGCAACTCCTGGAGGAGCACCTGCGGCACTGCGTCGCCGACGCCGCCGTCAAGGGCGGGGACGAGATCGACGCGAAGGTGGAGGAGGCCACGAAGGCGATCGGCCGCCTGCTGCGGACCTGACCGCCCGGGGCGCCGGAACCAGGCCGTGTTCTAGCCGTCCCCGCGCTCTTCGGCCACGCGCAGCACCTCGTCGATGCTCTCCAGGCTGAGGCGGTCCTCGGCGGCCGACGCCGCGATGATCAGCTCTCCGCACAGCTCGATCTCGGCGAGGGCCACGTGGTCCTGAACTGCCGTACCGCCGACCGGAGCCACGTGCATCACCTCTTCTCTGCCGTCACCGCTTCCTAGAGTAGGCAGCGGTCTACACACCGCGCATGGCACGGACGGGCTAGTTCACAGGTTGTACGAGCCCGATCCCGGACTAGTGCGACGGCTGGTTCTCGGCGATCCGGCCCGCGTAGATGTCCCGGGAGCGCGGCAACCTCACGTCCAGGGGGGTGCCGAAGTCGTACAGCAGGGTGGTCGAGGCGACCGCGACCGTGCCCTTGCCGGTGTCGTTGACGAAGCTGAACCGCTGCCTGAGCTTGCGGATCCGGCCCTGGTCGTCGAGGTAGGCGTCGAACGGGACCTGGGCGGTGGCGAACCCCTTCGCCGCGGCGGCGAGGGCCGGCCGGTTGCCCGGGGAGGCGGCCCCGGCCGCGACGGCCAGGTCGGCGGTGCCCCGGTAGTGCCGGACCCCGGCGCCCGCGACCTCCGTCCGCCCGACGTACGTCGCCGTCCGGGTGCCGCGCAGCAGTTCGGCCGCCGCGAACGGGTCGGTCGCGCCGCCGGTCACCAGGTTGCCGTCGGAGAGGGAGGCGGTCTCCACCCGCACCCACTTGTCGGCGGGCACCCCGGCGCCCCGGTTCTTCATGAACAGCGCGCCCGGGGCGAGGAGTTCGGTGATCGGGCGGTGCTCGGGGGTGCCGGTGGGGTCCTGCGGGAGGACGACCGTGAGCCTGCCGAGCTGCCGGTCGTAGTCGTAGACGCCCTGGCCGCGGATGGTGACCCGGGTGCCGCCGGTCGCCATCTCCATCGACGTCGTCGCCCTGGACGTGCGGGCGTCCAGCAGGGCGTCCGCCGCGTGTTCGAGGACGGTGACCGGGTCCCCGGGCGGGCCGCTCGCGCCCTCCGCCGTGGCGCCGCCGCAGCCGGTGGCGCACGCGCCGAGTCCGACCACGAGGCCCACGGTGACGGCCGTCTTCCCAGCGCGCCTGTGCTGCCGCCGATCCATCGCTGCCTACCCCCACCGGTACGTCCGTCGCGGGCCGCCTGTCGTTCCGGTTAACGAGGGGTGGGTGGGGCCGTCACGCATGCCTGGGCTTTACCGGGCATGGGTAACGTTGTCGGTGTGGCGCAGGAGGACGGTTCCGGACGGGCCCTGCACAGGGCGGAACACGAGGCGGACACGGTTGAGCAGGGGCGGTTCTGTTTCGCCCGGTGCACGTGTGGCTGGCGGGGGCCGGGGCGGCGGGCGAGAAGCCTGGCGCGTACGGACGCGGAGGGGCACCTCGCCGGCGGGTGAGACGCGGTCGGGTGCGGGGGTGTCGGGTGCGGGGGTGTCGGATGTCCGGTGTCGGGTGACGCGCCTCACGGGGTGTTGTGCAGCGCGGCCAGCAACTCGTCCACCAGTTCGGCGTCCCTCGGCTGGGTCAGGCGGCGCCGGGCCTCGGCCGGCCGCAGCCACAGGATCCTGTCCACCTCGTGGTTCGGGGTGAAGTGGCCCTCCGCCGCCTCGCCCGCCCAGTAACGGACCTCCTTGGGACGGCCGTTGGCGTAGTAGAGGGCGGTGGACAGTTCGCTGCCGAGCGACGCCGTGTAGCCGGTCTCCTCCTCGACCTCGCGCAGCGCGCCCGTGACGGCGTCCTCGTCCCGCTTGAGCTTGCCCTTCGGGTGGGACCAGTCGTCGTACTTGGGGCGGTGGACGAGGCAGACCTCGAGGTCGCCGTGGACCGGCGAGCGGCGCCACAGGACGCAACCCGCCGCGCGTACCGGGGTGTCGTTCACACGGCCTCCAGCGGCTGCTCCTGCCACGCCTGCTGGAAGGCGAAACGGGCCGCCTCCACCTCGTGCCGCTGGTCGGCGTGGAGGACGCCGAGGGCGTAGGCGGTCGCCGGGGCGATGCGTGGGGTGCGGGCGGCCGCGGCGGCGGCCGCGGCGGCCTCGGAGGCGTCCCGGTGCCGGTTCAGGGCCTGGCCGGCCGTGAGCAGCCGGACGTCCACGGGGGCGCCCTGGCCGAACAGCACCTCGCGGGCGTAGCGGTGCAGGCGCAGCAGCAACCGGACCTGGTGCCAGGGGCCGTCCTGGGGGTGCGGGGAGGGATCCGGGGACAGGCCGTGGACGAGGGCCTCCGCGTTGTAGGGGTGGCCGGCCGTGACCAGCGGGAGGGCCGCGACGGCGTCGGTGAGGCGTTCCTCCGCGGCGGCCGCCGCCGGCCGCAGGTCCGCGGTGGGGGCCGCGGCCGTCAGCGGGACCTCGCTGGCCAGCACCGCCACCTTGTCGGCGACCGCGTGGAAGCGGGAGGAGCCGAGCGCCTGGAGCGCCGTGGAGTGGGCCCGGGTGCGGGCGAGGGTCAGCTGGCGGTCCAGCAGGGCGCCCGCCTTCGCCGCGCCGACGGTGAGGTTGCCGCGGTCGGCCGCGCCCTCCGAAGTGGCCTGGCCGGGCAGGGCGGTCGAGCCGGAGAGCCGGTGCAGCGCGAGCAGCAGCCGTTGCAGTCTGGCCTCGTACGCGTGCTCAAGACCCAAGGTGCCCGACAGCCAGGCGAGTTCGGGGCGGATCTCCTCCGACCAGTCGGCCTCCAGGAGCGGTCGGAAGGTGTGCAGGCTGCCGCTGATGCGCCGGGCGGAGCGGCGCAGCGCGCGGGCCGCGTCGACGGACTCCTCCGCCGCGCCCGCCGCCGTACCGGTCTCCCGGTGCAGCCGCAGCGCGCGGAGGAACTCCGTGGCCTGGGCGCGCAGGTAGCCCGCGAGGGCGTCCCCGCTGACGGCCCGGGCCGTGGGGTCCGTCGGTTCAAGGTGTTGCTGTGCCACGCCGGCGCCTCCGGGCGTCTATGAGCATCTCCTGGATGTTGCGCAGCGGCTGTCCGTCGGCGTCGGTCGCGTGCCGGGTCCATTCGCCGTCCGGGCCCAGGTGCCAGGAGGAGGTGGAGTCGGACATGCCGGTTTCGAGGAGCCGGGTGAGGGCTGCCCGGTGGGCCGGGTCGATGACCCGGACCAGGGCCTCTATCCGGCGGTCGAGGTTGCGGTGCATCATGTCGGCGCTGCCGATCCACACCTCGGGTTCGCCGCCGTTGCCGAAGGCGAAGACCCGGGAGTGTTCGAGGAAGCGGCCGAGGACCGAGCGGACCCGGATGTTCTCCGAGAGGCCCGTGACACCCGGGCGGATGGCGCAGATGCCGCGCACCCAGATGTCGACCGGCACGCCGGCCATGGACGCCCGGTAGAGCGCGTCGATGAGCGCTTCGTCGACCATCGAGTTGGCCTTGATGCGGACGAAGGCGGGGCGGCCCGCACGGTGGTGCTGGACCTCCTTGTCGATCCGCGCGATCAGTCCGTCGCGCAGCGACTTGGGTGCCACCAGCAGGCGGCGGTACGTCTCCCGGCGGGAGTAGCCGGAGAGGCGGTTGAACAGGTCGGACAGGTCGGCGCCCACCTGCGGGTCGGCGGTGAGCAGTCCGAGGTCCTCGTACAGGCGCGCCGTCTTCGGGTGGTAGTTGCCGGTGCCGACGTGGCTGTAGCGGCGGAGCGTGTCGCCCTCCTGGCGCACCACCAGGGACAGCTTGCAGTGCGTCTTCAGGCCGACGAGGCCGTACACGACGTGGCAGCCGGCCTCTTCGAGGCGCTTGGCCCACTTGATGTTGGCGTGCTCGTCGAAGCGGGCCTTGATCTCGACCAGGACGAGGACCTGCTTGCCGGCCTCGGCGGCGTCGATGAGCGCGTTGACGATCGGGGAGTCGCCGGAGGTCCGGTACAGGGTCTGCTTGATCGCGAGGACGTCCGGGTCCTCGGCGGCCTGCTCGACGAAGGCCTGCACGGAGGTGGAGAAGCTGTCGTACGGGTGGTGCAGCAGCACGTCCCGTTCGCGCAGGGCCGCGAAGATGTCGGGCGCGGACGCCGACTCGACCTCGGCGAGGTCGCGGTGGGTGCCCGCGATGAACTTGCGGTACTTCAGCTCCGGCCGGTCCAGGCCGGCGATCCGGAACAGGCCGGTCAGGTCCAGCGGGCCGGGCAGCGGGTAGACCTCGGCCTCGCCGATCTTCAGCTCGCGCACCAGCAGGTCGAGGACGTCGCGGTCGATGGACTCCTCGACCTCCAGGCGCACCGGCGGCCCGAAGCGGCGCCGCATGAGCTCCTTCTCCAGGGCCTTGAGGAGGTTCTCGGCGTCGTCCTCCTCGACCTCCAGGTCCTCGTTCCTGGTGAGCCGGAAGGCGTGGTGCTCCACGACCTCCATGCCCGGGAACAGCTCCTCCAGATGGGCGCCGATGACGTCCTCGATGGGGACGTACCGGCCCGGGCTGCTCTCCAGGAAGCGGGACAGCGACGGCGGCACCTTCACGCGGGCGAAGTGCTTGTGGCCGCTGACCGGGTTGCGGACCACCACGGCCAGGTTCAGGGACAGGCCGGAGATGTACGGGAAGGGGTGCGCCGGGTCGACCGCGAGCGGGGTCAGGACCGGGAAGATCTGGTGCCGGAAGAGCGTGAAGAGCCGCCCCTGCTCCTTCTCGGTGAGCTCGGCCCAGCGGACCAGGTGGATGCCCTCCTCCGCAAGCGCGGGGGCGACGTCCTCGTGGTAGCAGGCGGCGTGCCGGGCCATCAGCTCACGGGAGCGGGCCCAGATCATCTCCAGCACCTCGCGCGGCTGGAGGCCGGAGGCGGACCGGGTGGCCACGCCGGTGGCGATGCGGCGCTTCAGTCCCGCCACCCGGACCATGAAGAACTCGTCCAGGTTGCTGGCGAAGATCGCCAGGAAGTTCGCGCGCTCCAGCAGCGGGGTGTTCGGGTCCTCGGCGAGTTCGAGGACCCGCTCGTTGAACGCGAGCCAGCTGCGCTCCCGGTCCAGGAAGCGCCCCTGCGGCAGCTGGGGCCCGTCGTACGGTGACTCCTCGTACGCGTCGAGGTCGGCGTCGATGTCGGGTTCGAGGTCGGAGACCGCGGCGGCCACCGTGTGCGGGCGGTGCGCGGCTATGGAGCCCACGGAGGGCTGGGCGTGCTGAACCTCGGCTGCCTGGGCGTTCTGCTGACTCATGACCCCATTCTTCCGCGCCCGGGGCGTCACAGGCGCGTCGGAACGTGCGGGTGGGAGGTGGACGACCCCGTTTCCCGCGAACCCCTCGGGGGGCGGCGAAGGCTCTGGCACGGCGGGCTTCATTGGCTGAGCGTCGCAAGTCCGTCTGAACCAATGGTTACGAAGACATGGCGTGCGGGATAGCGGGGAGCGGCCCACGGACGTCTGTGGTCGATCGGCGGGGGCGCCGGAGTTCACGAAAGCGACGATCCCGTACACCCTTCCCCCGACAGAGGGACGCACGGGACCGACGGGGGACCGGCGCGACGGGCCACGACGGCGGGGGCGGGCCACGACGGACCCGCGGTCCCCGGCGCCCCCGCACCCTACGACGTCGGGGCGCCCGGCGCGCCCCGCCTACGCGGGGGCCGCCGGACGGCCCTTGAGCACCCGGAAGGAGCAGAGGACGGCGAGGACGGCGACGGCGAGGACGATCGCGGTCTCGGTGAGGTGGAGCGGCCAGAAGTGGGACGCGGGGTGGTAGGCGGCGAAGCGTCCGTGTGCGTTCGACCCCTCGTCCACCACCCAGTAGTCGTCGGGCAGATCGAAGGCCTCCGGCCCGGTACGGGTGTCGGTGGGCCACAGGTCCGGGCGGTAGTACGTCAGCACGGAGCCGAACAGCCACATCGCCCCGGCCGCGGTCCCCAGCGCGGCCAGCGCCCGGCCCAGCAGCAGCCCGGTGAGCGTGCCGACGGCGAGCGCGCACAGCGCGTACGCCACCAGCAGCGGGCCGCGCGCGGCGAACACCGCGGCGGAGGACCAGGCCGGTGCCCAGACCGGGTCGGCGTGGGCGGCGAAGGCCCAGCGGAAGACCAGCACGAGGATCGTGCCCCCGACGGTGATCGCCGCTGCGGGCAGCGCCAGCTTGGCGGCCAGCCAGCGGACCGGGGTCACTCCCTGGGTCCACGCCAACCAGGCCGTCCCCGACTCCAGTTCGCGGCCGATCAGGGCTCCGCCCGCGAACCCGGCGACGCCCACGAAGCAGTAACCGATCAGGGTGGACGCCCACTCCAGCTCGGTGGCGAAGCCGAACAGGCCGTAGGACTGCCCGCAGGCGCCGAGGCACGGCAGGCCCTGCGGGCCCCGCCCCTTCGCCGTGACCTTGGTCAGCCACACCAGCCAGCCGCACATGCCCGCCACGAACACGCCCCAGGTCAGCAGGGCCGGCCGGTGCAGCCGCAGCACGGTCCGGGGGAGCCCCGTCAGCGTCGGCGCGGTCATCCCCGGGCCGCCTTTCCGGTCAGGCGGCGCAGCACGAGGTGGCAGCCGAGGACGAGCAGGGCCGTGACGGCGAGGAGGAGGGCCGTGGCGGTCAGCTGGAGCGGCCAGTAGTGGGCGTACGGGTGATATGTCACATGGTACTGGGCGCCGATCTTGCGGCCGCTCACCTGCCAGGACCCGGAGGGCGAGTAGAAGAACCGGGACCGGGTGCGGGCGAGCGCCGGCCACAGATGGGGCAGCAGGGCCTGGGTGGAGACGCAGATCGCGCCCGTCAGCAGCAGGGCGACCAGCAGCGCGGGCAGCGCACGCCGCAGCAGCAGACCCGCCAGGGCGCCCGCGGCCAGGCCGGCCAGGGTCAGGGCGACGATCGTGGGGCCGTTGGTGTGGAAGGTGAAGAGGTCGTACCAGGGCGCGGCCGTGTCGATACGGCCCCGGCCCGCGGTCCAGACCAGGTGGTGCAGCCAGGCCAGCAGGCCCGCCCCCGCCGTGACGGCGGCGGCCGGGACCGCCAGCCGGACGGTCAGCCAGCGGGCCGGGCTGCTGGACTGCGCCCAGGCCAACCGGGCCGTCCCGGACTCCAGTTCCCTGCCGACGAGCGCCCCGCCGGCCCATGCGGCCACGAGGAAGGGCAGCGCGCACATGGTCAGGGTGGCGTAGTTGTACCAGTCCTTGTAGCGCAGGATCGCGTCTTGGTCGTACGCGCAGTGGGGGGTGAACCCGCAGTGGTCGACCTGGCGCCAGCCCTCGGCGGCCGCGTCCACCAGGGGGCCCTGAAGGAGCAGCAGCAGGATGGCGGTCAGGACGGCGAGGGCCGTCCCTACGTACAGGGCCGGGCGGTGCAGGCGCAGCACCCAGCGGGTCAGGTGGGGCCTCATGGGGGCGGTGAGGGCGGTCATACGGCGGCCTCGACGGGGACCAGGGCCGGGGCCTCGGGGTTGCGGAGGTGGGCGAGGACCAGTTCTTCCAGACCGGGGTGGCCGGTGTCCCAGTCGTCGGGGAGCGGGCCGGACGGGCGGACCAGGGCGCTGAGCCGGCGGCCGGTGGTGCGGGACTCGACGACGGTGTGCGGGGCGAGCGGGGCGTCGGCGGGGGCGCTGATCCGGCGGTGGGCGGCCAGCAGGTCGTCGATCTCGCCGGCCAGCCGGACCCGGCCGCCGCCGATCAGCAGCAGGTGGTCGCAGGAGTCCTCCAGCTCGGCGACCACGTGCGAGGACATCGCGATGGTGGTGCCGTGCTGAGCGGCCTGCACCATCAGCACGCCCATCAGTTCGTGCCGGGCCAGCGGGTCGAGGTCGGCCATCGGCTCGTCGAGGAGCAGCAGTTCGGGCCGCTTGCCGAGCGCGAGGGCGAGGGCGACGCGGGTGCGCTGGCCGCCGGAGAGGGCGCGGACCTTGGACCTCGGGTTCAGTTCGCCGGCCGTCACGACCCGCTCGGCGGCCGTCGCGTCCCAGCGCCCGGGGTTGAGGTCGGCGCCCATCCGGAGCGTCTCGGCGACCGTGAGCTGCGGGTACAGCGGCTTGTCCTGGGCGACGTAGCCGACCCGGGTGCGGGCCCCGGCCGGGGTGGTGCCGAGGACGGTCAGCGCGCCTTCGGTGGCGCCCAGCAGACCGGCGGCGAGGGCGAGGAGCGTGGACTTGCCCGCTCCGTTCGGGCCGACGACGGCACAGACCCGCCCCGCGGGCAGCCGGAAGGTGCAGTCGCGCAGCGCCCAACTCCCGCGCCGGCCGAACCGCTTGCCCAGCGCCGAGGCCGCTATCGCGGTGTCGGTCATCAGTTGTCTCCCTGAAAGTGCTTTTCCAGTACGGCGGTGAAGAGCGCGGCCACGTCGTCGCGGTCCAGGCCGGCCTCGCGGGCCCGGCCGGCCCAGGCCTCCAGCTCCCCGCGCAGGGGGGACTCGGCCGGTGCGGTGCCCAGGGCGCGTCTCACGAAGGTGCCGAGACCGCGCCGGGCCTCGACCAGGCCCTCGCGCTCCAGCTCCCGGTAGGCCTTGAGGACGGTGTTGGGGTTGATGGCGGTGGCCTCGACCACCTCGCGGGCGGTGGGCAGCTTGTCTCCCGGCCGCAGGTGCCCCAGGCGCAGGGCCTGCTTGGTCTGCTGGACGATCTGGACGTAGGTGGCGACGCCGGAGCGCCGGTCGATGCGGTACTCGACCACCCGTACAACCACCCTTTCACTAATTGAGTAGTGAAAGGGTGGTGGAAGCCGGCCCGGAAAGTCAAGCGGAGCCGGGCATGACGGAGGCGGGTCCGGCCGCCCGGTCAACCGCGGGCGGCCGCCGGGCCGGTGAACCGCGCTCAGGTCTCCGTGCGGTACATCAGGTCCGTCTCGTGGGTCGTGAAGCCCAGGCGTTCGTAGACCGCCACCGCCGCCGTGTTGTCCGCGTCGACGTAGAGCATCGCCGTCGGCAGGCCGCGTCCGGCCAGGTGGCGCAGGCCGATCGTGGTGAGGGACTTGCCGAGGCCGCCGCCCTGCGCGGTGGGGGAGACGCCGAGCACGTACACCTCGCCCAGGCCCTCGTCCTCGTGCACCTTCGTCCAGTGGAAACCGACGAGTTCGCCCCCGCGCTCCGCCAGGAAGAAGCCGGCCGGGTCGAACCAGGGCTGGGCCTTGCGGTCGTCGAGGTCGCGCTGGGTGAGCGAGCCCTGTTCGGGGTGGTGGGCGAACGCGGCGGCGTTCAGGGCGAGCCAGGCCGCGTCGTCCTTGCCGGGCACGAAGGCGCGGACCGTCACGCCCTCCGGGAGCTTCGGGTCGGGCAGGTCGAGGTCCGTCAACGGGCGGCGCATCTGGCGCAGTTCGCGGAACAGGGTGAGGCCGAGGACCTGGGCGAGGTGCCGGGCCGCCGAGTGCCCGCCGTGCGCCCACACCCGCAGCCGCTTGCCGGTCGCCGCCAGCAGTGCGCTGCCCAGGGCGCGGCCGTGTCCGTGCCCCCGGTGGGACGGGTGGACGACCAGTTCGGCGGCCGGTGCCTCCACCGGGTCCGTGTCCTCCAGCTGGGCGTAGCCCACGAGTTCGCCGCCGACGGTGAGGAGCAGATGGGAGACGCCGTCCCGGGCACCCCCGCGCAGCTGGAGGCGGCCCTGCTCGGAAACCGGCTGCTGGCCGTCGGCCCGCGCGGCCTCCGTGAGCAGCGTGAGGACGGCCTCGGCCTGGTCCTCGGTGAGCGCCGAGCGGGTGTCGACGGAGCGGGAGTACATGGGCGGCCGTGCGGTGTCGTCGCTGGTCATGCGTACGAGGGTACGGGCCCGTGCGGGCGGAACGGACGCACGAGGGAAGGTAAAAGGCGGGGCAAAAGGCAACCAGGATGTAACCAAGAAACCCCTGTTGCGCTACGCGCGTTGACTCTAGGCTGCGCCGACCGGGCCACTTCTCAGCAGACCCACAGGGGGGTTTCATGCCGGCCACTTCCCGCCCGCCCCGACGTCGTGCCTACGCCTTGCTCGCGTCCGCCGCCGGGCTCGCCACCGCCGCCGCGCTCGCGAGCGCGCTGCCCGCCGACGCGCACACCGGCAACCACGGGCACTCGCGGCCGGGCCGCTACCAGGACGTCCAGCTGCTCTCCTTCAACGACCTGCACGGCAACCTCGAACCGCCGGCGGGCTCCTCCGGCCGGGTCACCGAGACCGAGGCGGACGGGACGACGAAGACGATCGACGCGGGCGGTGTGGAGTACCTCGCCACGCATCTGCGCGAGGCGCGTCAGGGCCACCCGTACTCCGTCACGGCCGCCGGCGGCGACATGGTCGGCGCCTCCCCGCTGATCTCCGGGCTCTTCCACGACGAGCCCACCGTCGAGGCGTTGAACAAGCTCGACCTGGACGTGACGACGGTCGGCAACCACGAGTTCGACGAGGGCGCGAAGGAACTCGCCCGCCTCCAGAACGGCGGCTGCCACCCCACCGACGGCTGCTACACCGACCAGCGGTTCAAGGGCGCCGACTTCCCCTACCTCGCCGCCAACGTCCTCGACGAGAAGACGCGCAAGCCGATCCTCGAGCCGTACTGGGTCTGGCAGAAGAAGGACGTGAGGATCGGGTTCATCGGCGTCACCCTGGAGGGCACGCCGGGCATCGTCTCCGCCGACGGCGTCAAGGGCCTCGCCTTCAAGGACGAGGTCGAGACGATCAACAAGTACGCCAAGGTGCTCCAGCGCCAGGGCGTCCAGTCGATCGTGGCGCTGGTCCACGAGGGCGGTTTCCCGAGTTCGCCGTCGTACAACTACGACTGCGACGCCCCGGGTGCCGGTGACGGCATCTCCGGTCCGATCGTCGACATCGCGAAGAACGTGACCCCGGCGGTGGACGCCCTCGTCACCGGCCACACCCACAACGCGTACGTCTGCACGATCGACGACCCGGCCGGCCACCCCCGCATGGTCACCTCGGCCGCCTCCTTCGGCCGCCTGTACACCGACACCACCCTCACGTACGACCGGCGCACCGGCGACATCGCGCGTACGGCCGTGAAGTCCGCCAACCACGTGGTCACCAGGGACGTCGCCAAGGCGCCCGACATGACCCGGCTGATCGGCAAGTGGAACGCCCTCGCCGCCCCCATCGGCAACCGCCCGATCGGCTACGTCTCCGCCGACGTGGCCAACACCGGCACCGAGTCCCCGATGGGCGACCTCATCGCCGACGCCCAGTTCGCCTACGGCAAGGAACTGGACCCGGCGACCGACCTGGCGCTGATGAACCCGGGCGGGGTGCGCGCCGGCCTCACCTACGCGGCCAAGGCCGGTGAGGGCGACGGGGTCGTCACCTACGCGGAGGGCTTCACGGTGCAGCCGTTCGCCAACACCGTGAACCTGCAGAACTTCACCGGAGCCCAGCTGGTCCAGGTGCTCAAGGAGCAGGTGAGCGGCGGCAACGCGGCGACCCCGAAGATCCTCCAGCCGTCGCGGAACCTGACGTACACCCTGGACCTGACGAAGTCCGGCGCGGACCGCGTCGTCACCGACTCGATCCGCCTCGACGGCAAGGCGATCGACCCGGCCGCCACCTACCGCGTCGCCACCAACTCCTTCCTCGCGGGCGGCGGCGACGGCTTCACCACCCTCGGCCAGGGCACCGACGACCTGGTCGGCACGGACGACCTGTCCGCCCTCGCGCAGTACCTGACGGCCAACTCCTCGGCGACGAGCCCCCTCGCGCCGCCGGCCGCCGACCGCATCACGATCGTGCTGTAGGCACCCCGAGCAGACCGACCGAGGGCCCGGTACGCGCGCGTACCGGGCCCTTCCTGCTGGATAAAACCTATGTGAAGCGGCCTGCGGTTCCGGATTGCTCCTGAAAATTCAACTCAGTCGCAATTCATCGAGGTCTCATTGAAAATGGCTTTCTCGGGCCCCCGGGTCACGTAATGTCTTCCATATCGAAAGCGAACGGCGCGGACGACAGAACGAACGAATCGAAGGAGAAGAGCATGAGTTTCCACAAGATTGTCCCGGTCAAGAAGCACCACAAGCCCGCCCCGGCCCCGAAGAAGCCCGCGCCGAAGAAGCCGGCTCCGAAGCGCCGCCCCATCGGCGACGAGCGCTGACAAAGAATTCACAGAAGTAATTCAAATCAATTCACAGCAGATCGGTTCACAGCAGAGAGGTACCACCATGAGCTTCCGCAAGATCGCCCCGGTCAAGAAGCACCACAAGCCCGCCCCGGCCCCGAAGAAGCCCGCCCCGAAGAAGCCGGCTCCGAAGCGCCGTCCCGTGGACCACGGCTGAGGCAGCGCACCGCGAGGCGGGGTCACCGGTCAGGCCTGATCGCGACCGGTGGCCCCGCCTCGGCCGTGCGCACCTCCGTGCGAAGGGAGTTGCCGACCATGAGAGAGGCCCGTGCCGCCTTCCGCCGCTTCTGGCCGCTGACCCGCGGCGACCGCAAGTGGCTCTGGATGATCATCACGTGCGTGGTGGTGTCCGCGCTCGCCGAGACCGCCGCGATCCTGCTCTTCGCGGACCTCACCGACAACGCCCTCAAGGCCGGTTCGCTGTCCGCCTTCTGGGGCCCGGCCGTCGCCTGGCTGCTGGTCGCCGCGGTCGGCGCGTTCGTCGGCTACCTTGGCAACTCGCTGGCCACTTGGACCGCCGAGAGATTCGTGCTGCGCCTGCGCGCCAAGGTCTTCCGGCACGTCCAGGACCTCCCCCCGCACTTCTTCCAGCGGCACCGCCGGGGCGACCTCGTCGAACGCCTCACCGGTGACGTCGAGGCCATCGAGCAGATGGTCGTCTCCGGTGTCGTCGGCACCGTCGCCGCCGCGTTCTCCGCCGTCTTCTACGCGACCGCCGCCTGCTGGCTGCGCTGGGACCTGGCGCTGGCCACCTTCGTCCTCGCGCCCTTGTTCCTGTTCGCCGCCCGCCGCTTCTCCGGCCGGATCAGGACCGCCTCCCAGGACGAACGGGTCGCCGACGGCGCGATCACCTCCGTGGTCGAGGAGTCCCTCGGCAACGTCGTCCTCACCCAGGCCTACAACCGCCGCCGGGACGAGGAGAAGCGCCTCGACGTCGAGGCCCGCGCATGGCTGCGGGCGAGTGTGCGCGGGGCCCGGCTCAGTGAGATGTACGCCCAGTTCGTCGAGGTCGTGGAGACCCTCTGCGTGCTCGCCGTCATCGGCCTGGGCGTCTGGGAGATCTCCGCGGACCGCATGACCCTCGGTCAGCTCCTCGCCTTCGCCGCGTTCCTCGGCTACCTCTACCCGCCGGTCCGCAACCTCGGCCAGCTCGGCCTCACCCTCACCGCGGCCACCGCGGGCGCGGAGCGCATCGGCGAGATCCTGGACGCCGAGCCCGCCGTCACCGATCCCGCCGAACCCGTCGGCCCCTGGCCGGTCCACGGCTGGGTCAGCTTCCACGACGTCTCCTTCCGCTACCCGGGGTCCCCCCGCGCCTCCCTCCGGGACGTCGGCTTCACGGCCGGTCCCGGCGAACTGATCCTGGTCACCGGCAAGAGCGGCGCCGGCAAGTCCACCGTCGCCAAGCTCCTCACCCGCTTCTACGACCCCTCCGCCGGCGTGATCTGCCTGGACGGCGTCCCGCTCACCCACGTACCCCTGGAGTTCCTCCGCGAGAACGTCGCCCTGCTCCCGCAGCAGACGCTCATCCTCAACGGCACGGTCCGCGAGAACATCGCCTGCGGCCGCCCCGGCGCCACGGACACCGAGATCGAGCAGGCCGCACGAGACGCCGCAGCCCACGCCTTCATCACCGCACTCCCCGAGGGCTACGACACCCCCATCGCCCCCGGCACGGCGGCCCTCTCCGGCGGCCAGCTCCAGCGGATCGCCATCGCCCGCGCGATGCTCCGCGCCGCCCCGGTCCTCGTCCTCGACGAGCCGACGGCGGGCCTGGACGCGATCGCCGCCCGCCAGGTCGTCGCCCCGCTGCGCACCCTGATGGCGGGCCGTACGACCATCATGATCACGCACGACCTCACGCTCGCCCCCGACGCCGACCGCATCCTGGTCGTGGACCGGGGCCGCCTGGTGGAGGCGGGCACCCACGCCGAACTCCTCGCCCACGGCGGCGCCTACGCGGACCTCGCCCACCCCCTTCCGGAGACGATCGCGCCGGACCCGGCCCCCACCCTGGACGAGACGATGATCCTCAGGTGGTAGCTAGGGCTGCGGGGTGAGGGAACGCGGCGGGCGGACGCTCCAGTACCACTGGAGTACGGCGCCCAGGACGACGCCGACGGCCACCGGGACGCACACGATCAGCAGGAAGGGATGGTCCGAGCGCCCGGTGACGATCAGTGCGAAGCCGACCACCAGCATGAGGAACACCGACCCGATCGCCCCGTACGCCCCCCACAGCCACGCCCTGCGGCGCACGGCTCCCCGCCGGATCCGCTCCTCGACGTCCGGGCGCCGCTCCCAGGTGAAGCTGCGCAGCGGTGCGGCGGCCAGGCACAGCTCGGCGACCTCGGCGTAGGGGTCGTCCAGCTGCCAGTCGTTGAGCTGCCACAGCAGGAAGCGGCGGCCCCGGTAGTCGTACAGGTAGGTGAGCCACTGGGGCGCCGCCCGCCCGGAACCGCGCGGGGCCTGCTCGACCCGGATGTCGTATATCTCGGACCAGGCCCAGGTCCGCGCCCGCACCGGCCCCTGCGCGGTGATGCCGGCGGCCGTGACCCTGGTGTGCGCCCGGAACTGCTCCAGCGCGACCCGCGCGACCGCCAGGACCAGCAGCACCGCGAAGACCGGCGGCCCCCACCGGCCGCTGCCGTCCCCGCCCCCGTCGCCGGAGACCCGGCTGGTCTGGATGAGCGCGTTCACCACCAGCAGCCCCGGCAGGACGAGGTACGCCAGAGGCGGCTTCCGACGCCTCCGGTACTCCCGCTCGACTCCACCCTCGCACACGACCCGTGCCCTCCCCAGGCGCACCGAACAGGCACGCGACTGAGGAGAGAGTAAGCCCGCGAACCGTTCCGGCTTCGCTCGAACGGGTGATCTGGAGTCATTTCCCAGGTCACCGGGGCGGCCTTACCTACCGTGATCGCGTTGCTTGTGCCGCAGGCACGCCCAGCCCACACTTGAGGAGGAGGTGCCACCTTGACCGCTCTCGCACAGGCACCGAGGTCACCGTCCCCGACGGTCCCGCCAAGGGCTTCGTGATCGGGGAGGCGATCACGGGACCGAAGCGCGGGTGAATGCGCGTTTGTCACGAAGGTCAACGTCGAGGCGGTGTGAACACCGTCGGGTGGAGCTGCTTGATATTGAGCCGGATTCGCCGTGGCCAGATTATGGTGGTGGTATGGCAGACAACACGACCATCCAGGTGTCCCGACAGGCCCGAGACCACCTTGCCCAGGTCGCCAAGGAGCGGGGGCTCACACTGGGGCAGCTCGTCGAGGATCTTGCGGCACAGCAGCTTACGGCCGCGCAGATCGCCGAACGGGTGGCGGCCACCCGTCAGGTTCTGCGCGAGCGGATGGGCTGCACCCTCAGCGACGAGGAGTTCGACCAGGGGCCGGACGTGCTGGCCAACATCTATGCGATGGCCGCCGAGAAGATGCGCGCGCAGCGGGGCATGGCTGCGTGATCATCCTCGACACGACCGGTGTCCTCGCGATGACGCGAGGACACCGGGCCCTCCATCTTCTGGCCGACAACGTCGCCAACACGCCCGGAGACTGGCTGCATATCCCCGCGCTGTGCCTCATGCACGCCGAAGCCAAGGAGAAGGGGGCGGCCAGCGACGTTCTCCGTCTCGCAGGTGTCATGGTCGACCCGCTCAGTCAGGCAGCGGCTGCCACGGTCGGCGCGATGTACCGCGAGGGGTGGGGCGGCCCGGATGTCTGCCATGCCCTCTACGTCGCTGAACCGCACCGGGATACTGGCGGCATGTCGATCATCCTGACCGGCCAGGAGGACGACTACCCGCCCGGCATTCTCACGGTCGATATCGACTCCCCGGGAATGCTCGGCTTCCACTGAGCCTCCGGCGGTCCTCACCCGTCACGCTCCAACAGGCGCCCACCCCGGCGCATGCCGCAGTCCTTTGGAGTGGGGGGATCACTGTTCGTGTCCCGATCGTCACAGCCGGCCCATACGCTGCGGAAGGGGCTCGGCGTTGACGGCGGCTCCGGGCAACGGGGAGGGGTGGTGACGTGGGCGAACAGGTTGAGGCAGGGCCGGTCTCCGGGCGGGCCGTGCTGGGGCAGACCCTGCGGGTGCTGCGGGACAAGGCCGGCAAGTCGCTGGGGCAGTTGGCTGCCGAGACGGGGTACGACAAGAGCTACCTGAGCCGGCTGGAGTCCGGGGAGCGGCTGTCCAAGGTGACGGTCATGGAGGACCTGGACGGGTACTACGGCACCGGTGACCTGTTGGTCAGCCACTGGAGAGTGGCGCGGCTGGACGCGTTCAAGGACCAGTACAGGGAGTTCATGGGGCTGGAGGCGACGGCGCGGGTCATGTGGAAGTTCTCGCCAGGTATTCCCGGAGTGCTCCAGACCGAGGACTTCGCTCGTGAGGTGTTGTCCGGAGCGTTGGCAACGGCAGCCGGAGACGAGGCGGTCGAGGAGCAGGTGGCGGCCCGGCTCGGTCGGCAGTACCTGCTGAGGCAGAAGCCGCAGCCCGAAGCCCGCGTCATCGTGGACGAGTTCGCCTTCCGGCGCCCGGCCGCGGAAGGCCGGACCTGGCAGGACCAGCTGCGTCATCTTGAGGCCGCCGCGCTGTGGCCCAACGTGACGCTCCAGGTACTCCCCTTCTCAGCGGGCTCGCATCACCAGATGAGCGGGTCGCTGACGCTGCTCTGGCAGCGGGACGGAGGGGCAGTCGCCTACACGGAAGGCAACAGCAAGGGCTGGCTGTTCGAAGATCCGGACGACATCCTGCGGGAGCGACTGTCCCACGATCGGCTCCGCGACCTGGCACTGTCCCCGCCGGACTCGCTCGCGTTCATCAGGGGCGTACTGGAGGAGCACCAATCATGACCCGCACCCCCGACCTCAACACCGCCGTGTGGCGCAAGTCCAGCTACAGCGACGGGGGAGACAACAACTGCGTCGAGGTCGCCGACGGGTACCCCGGCATAGTCCCCGTCCGGGACAGCAAGGTTCCGGCTGCCCGGCCTCTCGTCTTCTCGGCTCCGTCCTGGTCCGCGTTCATGGACGAGGTCAAGGGGGAGGGCGGTCGGCGCACATTCGGCTGACATATGCCCGAAGTCCTGATGCTCGATGCACTGCCGCCCACACGCTGGACCCCCTATGGAGTCTCCGGCGGAGCCGTAGGCGCGCCCGGTAGCCGTACTGTCGCGACCGTGCCGCCGCCGTCGGCGCGGGCCAGGGTGACGTCGCCGCCGGCCTGTCGGACCGTGCGGGCGACGATGGAGAGGCCGAGGCCGGAGCCGGGGAGGGCGCGGGCCGACGGGGAGCGCCAGAAGCGGTCGAAGACGTGGGGGAGTTCGTCCTCCGGGATGCCGGGGCCGTGGTCGCGGACCGTGAGGACGCCCCGGTCCAGGGCCACGTCGATGGTGCCGCCCTCGGGGCTGAACTTCACCGCGTTGTCGAGGATGTTGACGATCGCCCGTTCCAGGGCGGAGGGTTCCGCGCGGACGAACCAGGGCTGCACGTCCGCCGTGATCGTCAGTTCCGGGCCGCGCAGGCGGGCGCGGCGCAGGGCCGCCTCGACCGTGTCCTGAAGGGCCACCACCTGGACGCGTTCACCGCGCTGCCCCTCCGAGCGGGACAGCTCCTGGAGGTCGCCGATCAGCGAGGCCAGCTCGGTCATCTGGGCCTTCACCGAGGCGAGCAGCGCCTTGCGGTCGGCGGGCGGGAGCGGGCGGCCGGTCTCCTCGCTGCGGGTGAGCAGTTCGATGTTCGTGCGGAGCGAGGTGAGGGGGGTGCGCAGTTCGTGGCCGGCGTCGGCGATGAGCTGCTGCTGGAGCTCGCGGGAGCTGGCCAGGGACGTGGTCATGCTGTTGAAGGAGCGGGAGAGCCGGGCGATCTCGTCGTCGGAGTCCTCCTCCACCGGGATGCGCACGCTCAGATCCTCGGTACGCGCCACGTGCTCGACGGCCTCGGTGAGCTTGTCGACGGGCCGAAGCCCGGCCCGGGCGACGGCGAGTCCCGCGGCTCCGGCGCCGATGACTCCGATACCGGAGACGAGGAGAAGGATCAGGGCGAGATCGCTCAGGGTGTTCTGGGTGTTCCGCAGGGGAAGGGCGGTGACGAGTCCGACATAGGAGCCGGTGTCGGTGGGGAAGACCTGGGTCATCACGCGTACCGCGTCGCCGTCCTTGTCGGTGCCGTTGCGGAAGTAGAGCGTGTTGGTGTCCCCGTTTTTGATGACGTTCAGGTCGTCATGGGTGACCTTGACCTCGTCCGTGGAGCCGGGCATCAGGCAGATCTGGCCGCTCACCGTGACGGCTTGTCCGTAGTTGCTCCGGTAGTTGGTGTTCCCCTGGGGAGCCTCGGAACAGTCGGCGAGAGCAGCACTGATGGCCGCGTACACCGGCCCGTGCTGCTGCTTCTCCAAATCGTTCCTGAGCTGGTCGTACAGCTTCCCCTGGACGATGAACCAGCACGTCACCGAGACCGCCGCCACCGCGAACGCCACCGCTGCCGCGACCAGCATCGACAGGCGGGCGCGGATCGGGAGCGCGCGGAAGCGGCGGGCCAGGGTGTTCACTCGGCGCCGCCCTGGCGCAGGACGTACCCGACGCCGCGCACGGTGTGGACGAGGCGGGGTTCGCCGCCCGCCTCGGTCTTGCGGCGGAGGTACATGACGTACACGTCGAGGGAGTTGGAGGAGGGCTCGAAGTCGAAGCCCCAGACGGCCTTCAGGATCTGCTCGCGGGTGAGGACCTGGCGCGGGTGTGCCATGAACATCTCCAGGAGGGTGAACTCGGTGCGGGTGAGTTCCACCTGGCGGCCGGCCCGGGTCACCTCCCGCGTCGCGAGGTCCATCCGCAGGTCGCCGAAGGTGAGCGCCTCGTCCTCCTGGGCCGCCTCGGACACGGAGGCCGCGTAGGAGCTGCGGCGCAGCAGCGCTCGGATGCGGGCGAAGAGCTCGTCCAGTTCGAAGGGCTTGACCAGGTAGTCGTCGGCCCCCGCGTCCAGCCCGGTGACCCGGTCGCCGACCGTGTCGCGGGCCGTCAGCATCAGGATCGGGGTCGTGTCGCCCGCTCCGCGGATCCGGCGGGCCGCGGTCATGCCGTCCATCCGCGGCATCTGGATGTCGAGGACGATCAGGTCCGGCTTGTAGGCGGTGGCCTTCTCCAGGGCGTCCGCGCCGTCGACCGCGACCTCGGTCTCGTACCCCTCGAAGGCGAGGCTGCGCTGGAGCGCTTCCCGTACGGCCGGCTCGTCGTCGACGATCAGGATGCGCTGGGGGTCACGGTCGCCTTCGGCGGGGCTCATCGCTCGCGTTTCCTCGGGGTGTGATGGGTCGGGATGCGGTGGTTCGCGGTGGGACGCCTCTCAGCCTCGCATGTTTCCGGGCTGTCGAGTGCGTGCGGCGGCTCAGCCGCGGACCAGGGTCATGCGGCTCAGCGGCACCTTGCGCTGGTGCGGCCGGGCGGCGGAGGTGCGCAGCCCCATCAGCTGCGGGGCCGTTACCAGTTCCGGGGCGCGGGGGGCCGGGGTCGCCTCGGCCGGGGCGTGGAGTTCGTACGCCACCGCGAGGGCCAGTCCTAGGTCGGCGGGGGCGGTGCCGGTCACCTGGTGCGAAACCTGCTTGATCATGACGTACTCCCTACTCCGTGACTTGGTGACTCCGTGCTCGTGCCGGTGGCTCAGCTGGTGGATCCGGACCGCAGCTTGGCCAGGTCGGCCTTCACGGTGTTGATCGGGATGGCGAAGCCGAGGCCGACGCTGCCCGTGTCCGAGGAGGACGAGGAGGAGCTCGAACTGGCCGAGTACATAGCCGAGTTGATGCCGATGATGTTGCCGCCGGCGTCGATGAGGGCGCCGCCGGAGTTGCCGGGGTTCAACGAGGCGTCCGTCTGGATGGCCTTGTAGGTCGTGGTGGACGAACCGGTGTCGCCGTTGAACTGGCGGCCGCCGAACGAGAACGGCCACTGGCCGTCGCCGAAGCCCTGGCTCTGCTGGTCCTGCCCCTCGTCGGTGGAGACGGTGACGTCCCGGTTGAGCGCGGAGACGATACCGCTGGTGACGGTGCCGCTGAGGCCCTCGGGGGAGCCGATCGCCACGACCGTGTCGCCGACCTGGACGCCGTCGGAGTTGCCGAGGGTGGCTACCTTGAGACCGGAGGCGCCCTGGAGCTTGATGAGCGCGAGGTCCTTGGCGCTGTCGGTGCCGACCACCTTGGCGGTGTACGACCTGCCGGTGCTGGTCGTCACCTTTATGGACTGGGCGCCGGAGATCACGTGGTTGTTGGTGACGATCTGGCCGTCACTGGTGACGATCACGCCGGAACCGGTGGAGGTGCCGTTGCTGAGGGTCGCGGTGATCTCCACGACGCTCGGGCTGACGGCGGCGGCGATCGCGGCGACGTTGCCCTTCTTGCTGGAGGGGACCACGTTGGTGGTGGTGCTGCTGGAGACGACCTCGTTCTTGCCGGTCAGCTCCTGGAAGCCGTACGCCGTGGCGCCGCCGACGGCCGCGGCGACGATCGCGACCGCCGCGAGCAGGGCCATCGGGCCGCGTGCCCGCTTCTTCTTGCCGTGGACCGAGTGCTCGGCGCCGTCGGGCTGCGCCGCCTGCCCCGGCTGGTGCGAGGGCGGGGGCGGCCACTCCGGGTTGACGGAGGCAGGAGCGGAAGCGTGCTGCTGCTGGGGGTACGCGCCCTGGTAGGCGTCACCCTGGGGACCCTGCGGGATCTCGTACTCGCCGCTGCGGCGGAAGCTCTCGGTCATGACTAGAAGCTTGTCCCGCGACCATGAGAGCTTCCTGAGTGCCCGCTGAGAACGCCGCGAGAACCTCGTTTGCCCGATATAAGGAACCTTCTCGCTGGTCGAGGGGGGTTCTCATGGGCCGTTCATGAAGGTGCTCCGATGGGTGCGGCCCGGTGGGGGTCGCTCGCGCAGTTCCTCCCCCAGCCTTCGGTCGGGGGTACCCCCAGCGCCCCTAAAGGGGCGCTCACGCCGACGCCCTGCTTTTAGGGGCGCGGGGCTGTATCGATTTGCGGCTCCGCCGCGTGGGCGCGACCAGCCCCCACGCACCCGCGGCCGCATTACTACGCGCACCCGCAGGACCCACGCACCACCAGCCTCGAAGGGAACGTCTTCAGGCGCTCCCTCCGCGACCCCGCCACCCGCAACCCGTCGTCCAGCACCAGGTCCACCGCGGCACGCGCCATCGCCGGCCGGTCCGAGGCGATCGTGGTCAGCGGCGGGTCCGCCAGCCCCGCCTCCTTGATGTCGTCGAAGCCGGCCACCGCCAGCTCCCCGGGCACGTCGATCCGCAGTTCCCGCGCCGCCCGCAGCACGCCGAGCGCCTGGTCGTCGGTGGAGCAGAAGATCGCCGGCGGCCGCTCGGGCCCGGCCAGGACGTCCAGCGCCACCCGGTACGCGTCGTACCGGTTGTACGGCGCCTCGAACAGCCGCCCCTCCGTGGCCAGCCCCGCCTCCGCCATCGCCCGCTTCCAGCCCTCGACGTGGTCGGAGACCGGGTCGCCGACGGCCGGGGTGTCGGCCGTACCGCCCATGCAGGCCACGTACTCGTAGCCGTGCTCCAGCAGGTGCCGCACCGCGAGCTGGGCGCCGCCGAGGTCGTCCGTCACCACGGCCACGTCGTCGATCGCCTCCGGGCGCTCGTGCAGCAGCACCACCCGGGCGTCCCAGGCGTCGATCTCGGCGGCGGCCAGGTCGTTGAGGGCGTGGGAGACGAGGATGAGGCCGGAGACCCGCATGCCGAGGAACGCGCGCAGATAGTGGACCTCGCGCTCGGCGACGTAGTCGGTGTTGCCGACCAGCACCATCTTTCCGCGCTCGGACGCGGCCTGCTCCACCGCGTGCGCCATCTCGCCGAAGAACGGCTGGCGGGCGTCCGGGATGATCAGGCCTATGAGGTCGGTGCGCCGCGAGGCCATCGCCTGGGCGACCCGGTCGGGCCGGTACCCCAGTTCCTTGATCGCGGCGAGGACACGCTCGCGCGTGGCCGGGGCGACCGGCCGGGGTCCGTTGTTGATGACATAGCTGACCACGGCGGTCGAAGTCCCCGCCAGCCGCGCCACATCATCCCGAGTCACCTTGGCCACGCGCGGAGTCTACGCGGATGGACCGGCCCTGGGCAGGGCGTATCGGTGCTTCGCTTGCGGGAGCAATGCCCGTCCGGGCGACGGCACGCCTCGCCCGGACGGCGACTACGCCTCCGCGGGCACCTCGACCGCGCCCAGGTCCGCCGATGCGTCCGCATCCGCCGCCTTTGCGTGGCCGGCCCGCGCCTCCCGCGCCTTGGCCTCGTCAGCGCTCCGCTCACCCTTCTCAGGCGTAACGAATCGATAACCGACGTTCCGTACGGTGCCGATCAGGGACTCGTGCTCGACGCCGAGTTTGGCGCGCAGCCGTCGTACGTGCACGTCGACGGTCCGGGTGCCGCCGAAGTAGTCGTACCCCCAGACCTCCTGGAGCAGCTGTGCGCGGGTGAACACCCGGCCGGGGTGCTGGGCCAGGTACTTGAGCAGCTCGAACTCCTTGAAGGTGAGGTCGAGGACCCGGCCCTTGAGCTTCGCGCTGTAGGTCGCCTCGTCGACCGAGAGGTCGCCGTTGCGGATCTCCATGGGGGAGTCGTCGGCGACGATCTGCTGACGGCCCATGGCGAGCCGCAGCCGCGCCTCGACCTCGGCGGGGCCCGCGGTGTCGAGGAGCACGTCGTCGATGCCCCAGTCGGCGGTGACGGCGGCGAGGCCGCCCTCGGTGACGACCAGGACCAGTGGACAGCCGGGGCCGGTGGACCGCAGCAGCTGGCAGAGGCTGCGCACCTGCGGGAGGTCGCGGCGGCCGTCGATCAGGATGACGTCAGCGCCCGGCGTGTCGACGAGGGCGGGGCCTTCGGCCGGGGCGACCCGCACGTTGTGCAGGAGCAGGCCGAGGGCCGGCAGCACCTCCGTCGACGGCTGGAGGGCGTTGGTCAGGAGCAGCAGAGAACTCATTTGTCTGGTTCCTCCTCGGTCCCTGCGAGGACTGTGTGCAATGACACTGCGCTGCGCTCCCGAGCCTCCGTACGTCCGCGGTCACCTGGAGTTTCCCGCTTCGTATACAGCGCTTCCGAAAGCACAAAAGGACCCGGTGGCGGCGTCGCCCGAGTCCTCTGCCAGCAGAATAGCCCACATGAGCAACGGTCCGGCAGGTCATGTGGGCAGTTCCGCCGTTCGTCCGAACTGCGAGACGAGCAGAAGCACCCCTATCCGGACGTTTCTGCACACCGCCGACGGGATTGCGATCGATTCCGTATACGATCCCGCCTCCTTCGTATACGACGGCTCCCGGACACCCTCCCGTGACCTGGTGTTCGTCATGGCCCACGGTTTCACGGGAGACGTGGACCGGCCACACGTACGACGGGTGGTGGCCGCGCTCGCCGCTCACGGCCCCGTGGTCAGCTTCTCCTTCCGGGGGCACGGCCGCTCCGCGGGCCGCACCACCGTCGGCGACCGCGAGGTCCTCGACCTGGACGCGGCGGTGGCCTGGGCGCGCGGCTTCGGGCACGCGCGCGTGGTGACCGTCGGCTTCTCCATGGGCGGTTCGGTGGTGCTGCGGCACGCGGCGCTGTACGGCGGGGTGGACGCGGTGGTCTCGGTGTCGTCGCCGGCCCGCTGGTACTACCGGGGCACCGCCCCCATGCGCCGCCTGCACTGGCTGGTCACCCGCCCCGAGGGCCGCCTCGTCGGCCGCTACGGCTTCCGCACCCGCATCCACCACCGCGACTGGGACCCGGTGCCGCTGTCTCCGGTGGAGGCGGTGCCGAAGATCGCCCCCACTCCGTTGCTGGTCGTGCACGGCGACAGCGACGGGTACTTCCCGGTCGACCACCCGCAGATGCTGGCCGCGGCCGCGGACGGCGCCGCCGACCTGTGGCTGGAGCCCGGCATGGGCCACGCCGAACACGCCGCCGACGACCGCCTGCTGGCCAGGATCGGCGACTGGGCGGTCGCGCGGGCGGGCTAGCCTGACCCTGTACACAGCCGAACCGGGTACACAGCCGAATCCGAAGGAATCCGATGCCCAAGGTCACGGTGCGCTACTGGGCCGCCGCGAAGGCCGCCGCAGGTGTCGCCGAGGAGCCGTACGACGCGGACACCCTCGCCGCGGCCCTGGACGCGGTGCGCACGCGACACCCCGGGGAGCTCGCGCGGGTCCTGCGACGGTGCTCCTTCCTCGTCGACGGTGACCCCGTGGGCAAGCGCGGGCATGAGACGGTACGGCTGGCCGAGGGCGGCACGGTCGAGGTGCTCCCGCCGTTCGCAGGAGGGTGAGCGAGAGCGATGAGCAACCAGCCGTACGAGGGCTACGACCCGTACCAGCAGCCCCAGCAGCAGCCTGGGCCCCAGCAGTGGGGGTACGACGAGCAGCAGTACGCCACGCAGCAGTGGCAGGGGCAGACCTGGGAGACCCAGACGCACGCCCCGGTGCCGCCGGCCGCGGAGACGGCGTACCTTCAGCCGCAGTCGTACGAACGGCCGTACGCCCCGGAACAGCCGCAGCCTCAGCAGCCGCAGCACGCCTACGCCGCTGCCCAGGCGCCCGCCTCCGCCCCCGCGCCCGCCGGATCCGACCAGGGGTACGGTCCCGCGACCGTCGCCGGCAACGCGCGGATCACCGACGCGCAGCGGGCCCGGCTGGAGGGGCGCTCGCCGATCATCGAGCCGGGGATGCAGCCGGCGCTGCTCACCGCCCTGCTCGGCCTGCTGCTGGCGGTGACGGCGCAGGTCTCCACGTACGCGCTGGTCGTCCCCCTGGTGGCCCTTCAGGCGGTGACGGCCGCGGGCTGGTTCCGGCTCAACGGCATGTGGCCCGCCCGGCAGGGCATCGCGCTGGCCTTCCTCGGCGGGGTGACGGCGGACGTGGCGGTGCTCGTCGCGGGCCGCGACCAGGCGCCGACGGCGATCCTGGGACCCCTGGGCGTGTGGGTCCTGCTCACCCTGGTCCTCCAGCTCCGCTCGCACGCGGACCCCGACACCCGTATGTACGGCCTGATGGCCACCGTCGCCTCGTCCGCGCTGGCGATCATCGCGACCGGGTACCTCGGCGCGGACACCGACGCGGTGACGGTGGGCGCGGCGGCGGTGGCCGTCGCGGTCCTCGCGAGAGCGCTGCCGCTGCCCACCCCGGCGTCGGTGGTGGTCGCGCTGCTGGCGGCGACCGGGGCGGGGATCGCCGTGGGCGGGATGACGGGCGTGGGGACGCACGGGGCGCTGATCGGGGTGGCGGCCGGGGTGTGCGCGCTCATCGGCCACCGGGTGGCGAGCTACGACTATCCGTCGAGGTTCGTCCACTTCACAGCGGGCGTGGCCCTGCCCCTGGCAGCGGCAGCTCCGGTGATCTGGATCCTGCACTGACATCGGCGGTGGTACACCGGCTGCGGGCCGGTGGGGCCCGGTCGCGCAGTTCCTCCCCCAGCCTTCGGCCGGGGGGACCCCCAGCGCCCCTGAAGGGGCGCCCACGCTGACGCCCTGCTTTTAGGGGCGTGGGGAACTGCGCGAGCAACCCCCACATACCCGCAGTCGACATGGAACCTCAGCCCCCCACTGTCACAGCTGTTCGACAATCCCCCGTCCCCCCGTTCCCGCAGGCTTAGCGTGGGCAGCCGGAAGGAAACCGTCGGATCCGTCGACCCTGGGGACCCCACCACATGCGCGCCCTGCGAATACTCCTGACCGTCGTCGTGGTCATCGGCATCCTCTTCGTGATCGTCGACCGCGTCGCCGTCCACTTCGCCGAAGGCGAGGCCGCCGGCAAGCTGAAGACGACGGAGAACCTCGCGAGCGACCCCGACGTCTCCATCAAGGGCTTCCCCTTCCTCACCCAGGTGGCGAGCGGCACCCTGGACGACGTGCAGGTGGGCATCAAGGACTACGACGCCACCACCGGCACCGCCGGCAAGACCATCCGCATCGAGGACCTGAACGCCGACATGAAGGACGTCACCTTCACCGGCGACTACAGCTCCGCCACCGCCCGCACCGCCACCGGCAGCGCGCTGATCTCGTACAGCGAGCTGCTGAAGAACGTGGACACGCACCCCACCGACCTGGGCCTCGGTTTCACCGGCCGGGTCGTCGGTCTCGGTGACGGCGGCAACGGAAAGATCAAGGTCACCCTCGACCTCACCGTCCCCGGCATCAACGCCCACCAGAAGGTCCCCGTCCTCAGCACGGTCACCGTCAAGGACAACTCCGTACAGGTGCACGCCGACAACCTCCCGAAGCTCGCCGGGATCACCCTCGTGGAGAACCGGTTCCGGCAGGCCTCCGACTTCCAGCAGGCGATCGACCAGCTCCCCGGCGGCGTCCGGCTGGACAAGGTGGAGGCCGTGCCGGACGGTGTGAAGATCGCGGTGCAGGGTTCGAACGTCCGGCTGGCCGGGTAGTAAGCGCCACGGCGGTACCCCCGGCCGACGGGCCACCGTGTCCATCAGGCGAGACGGTCCCGTCCGTACCGCAGATGCGGTGCCGGACGCGGACGTCCGTCCACCCCGCCACGGCCATCCGGACCACCCCGGCGTTCCGCAATTCGGACGATCGTGTCTCACCATGCGACATGCCGGTGACATGCCCGGTTATCCGTCCCTACGATCGAGCCTTATGAAGCGACAGGCGGACCTCACGAAGCGGCGGGCAGTCGACCTGTGCCGCGTTGCCGCCATGCTCTGTCGCACTTTCTGAGCGGAAGCACCGGCTTCCGCATCCCCGCCCTGCCCACGCTCAGGGCATCCGTGCGCCCCGCCGCGCACCACCCGCACTCGCACGCCCCGCCGCAACTGCCCCGGAGGAGAGAAGAGCATGAGCCGCAGCGACGTCCTGGTCGACGCCGACTGGGTCCAGGACAACCTGGACAACCCCGAGATCGCGATCGTGGAGGTGGACGAGGACACCACCGCCTACGAGAAGAACCACATCAGGAACGCGATCCGCATCGACTGGACCAAGGACCTTCAGGACCCGGTCCGCCGCGACTTCATCGACCAGGAGGGCTTCGAGAAGCTCCTGTCGGCGAAGGGCATCGCCAACGACACGCTGGTGATCCTGTACGGCGGCAACAACAACTGGTTCGCGTCCTACGCCTACTGGTACTTCAAGCTGTACGGCCACGAGAACGTCAAGCTCCTCGACGGCGGCCGCAAGAAGTGGGAGCTGGACGCCCGCGAGCTGGTCGAGGAGGTCCCGGAGCGCACCGAGACCACCTACAAGGCCAAGCCGCAGAACACCGCGATCCGCGCCTTCCGCGACGACGTCGTGGCGGCCATCGGCTCGCAGAACCTGGTCGACGTGCGGTCCCCCGACGAGTTCTCCGGCAAGCTGCTCGCCCCGGCCCACCTGCCGCAGGAGCAGTCGCAGCGTCCGGGCCACGTCCCGACCGCCCGCAACATCCCGTGGTCGAAGAACGCCAACGACGACGGCACCTTCAAGTCGGACGACGAGCTCAAGGAGCTCTACGCCGAGGAGCAGGTGGACCTCGCGAAGGACACCATCGCCTACTGCCGCATCGGTGAGCGCTCGGCCCTGACCTGGTTCGTCCTGCACGAGCTGCTCGGTGTCGAGAACGTCAAGAACTACGACGGCTCCTGGACCGAGTACGGCAGCCTCGTCGGCGTCCCGATCGAGCTCGGCGCCAACAAGTAGGCCCCGCAGTTCCCCGCAAGCCCCTCAGACCTCAGACTCAGACCGACCTTTCAGGACCTCGACAGGAGTAACGCATGTGTGGAGCGAAGGCCGGCGGCCCGGACCCCTCGACGATCAAGCCCGGTGAGACCACGATCCAGGGTCAGGTGACCCGCGACGGCGAGCCGGTGGTGGGCTACGTCCGCCTCCTGGACTCGACCGGTGAGTTCACCGCGGAGGTCCCGACCTCCGCCACCGGACAGTTCCGCTTCTACGCGGCGGAGGGCACCTGGACCGTCCGCGCCCTCGTCCCCGGCGCTACCGCCGACCGCACGGTCGTCGCCCAGCAGGGCGGCCTCGCCGAGGTCGCGATCGCGGTCTGAGAGCAGCACCACGGCCAGGGGCCGTGTCGCCGGGGCGCGTCCGACCCGGGGACACGGCCCCTGCGCCGTGTCGGGACACCGGACCTACTCTGGAGTCATGCTCGCTCGTCGGCGTCGTACCTACTTCGTCATGATGGGGATCTGTATCGGGCTCTTCGTCCTGGCGTGGGGAGTCGTGCGCATCTGGTCGGTTCCGGCCGCGGTGGGGATGTGCCTGGTGGCCATGGTCATCCCGCCGGTCGCCGCGATGGTCGCGAACCGTCGCGGCCCCGACGACCGCTGGTGGGACGACCCCTCCGGGGATCCCCAGTCCGACGAGTGGTGGGACGAACTGGACGGCAAGAAGCGCCCCCGCCCCTGACGCGCCGCCGCTCCTGACGCGCGCCCGCCCCTGACGCGCGCCCGCTCCTGACGCGCCCCCGCCCTAGCGGAACGCTGCCACGTTGCGTCGGGCCCACTCGGTGAAGGGCCTGGGCGGGCGGCCCAGCACCGCCGCCACGTCCGGGCTGAGCCGGAGCTCGGCCTCGGTGGGCTCGCCGAGCACGGACAGCGTCGTCTCCACCACCGGCTCCGGCATGAACGCGGCCAGCCGCGCCCGCGCCGCCGCCCGGCTCAGCTCGACGAACCGCACCGGTTCCCCGAGGGCCGCCCCGATCGCCGCCGCCTGCTGCCGGGGCGTGACGACCGCGGGACCGTTCAGCTCGTAGACCCGGCCCGTGTGCTCGTCCTTGCGCAGGGCCACGGCGGCCACCTCCCCGACGTCCGCCGGATCGACGACGGGCAGCCCGACGTCCCCGAACGGCGCCGCCACGGTCCGCTCGGCGCGTACCGACTCCGCCCAGGCGTAGGCGTTGGAGGCGAAGCCGCCGGGGCGCAGGATCGTCCAGCCCAGGTCCGAGGCGCGCACCGCCTCCTCTACCGCCCGCATCACCCCGCCGTGCGAGGGCGAATCCGGCCTCGTCACCACGCCCTGCGAGGAGAGCAGCACCACCCGCCGCACCCCGGCCTCCCGGGCCCGGTCCAGCACGGCCCGCGCGTCGAGCCCGTGGCCGCCCGTCCCGCCGTCGTGCAGGAACAGCGCCTCGGCTCCCTCGAAGGCGGCCCGCAGGGAATCGGGCTCGCCCAGGTCGCCCCGCAGGTGCCCGACCCCGTCCGGCAGCTCCACCGGGGCCGTGCCCCGCGACACCGCCGTCACCCGCTCCCCGGCCTCCGCCAGGGCCCGCACCAGCGACCGCCCGACGTTCCCGGTCGCACCCGTCACCACGATCATGCTCAACTCCCGTTTTTCTCCGGTGTCTTCAGCGATGACGGGGACGCTAACAGCGTCGATGTAGTAGGTACCTAGAAGAAAGTGACTACCTCAGAGGGGGGTACCGGCCGATGGAGACCGACCCGGAGCTGGCGTGCCCGATCTCCCCGGTCGTGGACATCGTGTTCAGCCGCTGGACCACACCGATCCTCTGGTCGCTGCACGCGTTCGGCCGCCAGCGGTTCGTGGAGCTGGAACGGCGTATCAAGGGCATCACCCCGAAGGTGCTCACCCAGCGCCTGCGCCAGCTGGAGCGGGACGGCATGGTCGTGCGCACCTACCACCCCGAGGTGCCGCCCCGCGTCGAGTACGAGATCAGCGAACTCGGCGCCAGCCTCGCCCCGCTCTTCGCCCACCTCGCCGACTGGGCCGGCACCCACCTCGACCACGTCGACCAGGCCCGGCAGCGCTACGACGACGCGGGCGGCCCCCGCTCCTAGCCCCCGGCGCGCCCCTAGTAGACGAGCGCCTGCGTGCCCTCGGCCATCGCCTCCTGCACGAACACCTGCGCGCCCGCGATCCGCACGCCCTCGATCACGTCCTTCTCCGTGATGTCCCGGCGGGCCGCGCACTGTGTGCACAGCGTGAGCGTGCCGCCCGCCAGGATCGAGTCGAGCAGGTCCGGCAGCGGCGCGGCGTGCGGCAGTTCGAACTCGGCCGCCCGCCCCGGCAGCGTGAACCACGCGGACTCCCCGGTCAGCCACATCGACACCTCGACGCCGCTGGCCACGGCCACCGCCGCCACCGTGAACGCCTGCGAACACCGTTCCGGGGCGTCCGCCCCGGCCGTCACCTTGATCAGGAGCTTCTTGGTCATGCCAGCAGCGTAATCGCGGGCGGGGAACGGGGGGTTTACCCCATCGTGGGCGGCGACGCGGCTGCGTAGAGTCCCCCGCATGCGTCTCTCACCGAACCGCGTCCTGACGTCGGCGGCTCTGACCGCTCTCACCCTCGGCGGGCTCTCCGCCTGCTCGGTCGTGGACCAGAAGACCTTCGAGGACGACGCCAAGGTGCCCCAGAAGATCACCTCGATCCGTCTCGACAGCGGCAACGGCGGGGTGCGGGTGGAGGCCTCGGCGGGCGTCTCGACGGCCACCGTCCACCGCAAGGTCGACTACCGCGGTGACAAGCCGACCGGCACCTCGTTCGGCGTCCACGACGGCGTCCTGACGCTCTCCGGGTGCGGCCGGCACTGCGGCGTCGACTACGTCGTCAAGGTGCCCGCCGGTCTCCCGGTCACGGGAGGCACCTCCAACGGCGACGTCGCACTGACCGGCGTCGGCCCGGTCGACGTGCACACCGACAACGGCGAGATCGCCGTAAACGGGGCGAAGGGGCCGGTGAAGCTGCGCACGTCCAACGGCGACGTCCAGGTCAGGGGCGCCAGTGGAGGCGACGTCGACACCGAGACGACGAACGGCGAGGTGACGATCCGGACGGCCGCCCCGCAGAACATCACGGCCCGTACGACCAGCGGCAGCGTCACGGTCACCGCCCCGCCCGCCGACTACCGGATCTCGGCGAGCGACTCCCACGGCGACCAGAAGGTGGGCTTCAGGAACGACCCGTCGGGCCGCTACCGCCTGGACCTGTCGACGACCAACGGCGACCTGACCGTGGAGCCCGCGCACTGACGTCCACGGCACGCCTCACGGCCGGTGCTCCGCGCGCTGGTGCTGGCGCAGCAGCACGTTCGCGTCGACGGCCGCGCTGTGGTCGTACGCGGCGAGCGCGGCCTCCCGCCGGTCGCCCAGCTCCGCGCACGCGGCGCAGCCGGGCACCGGCCGGGGTGGCCGGCTGAGGTCCTCCGGGTCCGGTGGTACGGACCGGGTGCGGTCGTTCGCCGCGCGTACACCGGCGCTGATCCGCTCTCTGTCGGTGGCGGGCCGCAGCGTCGCGGGATCCGCCTCCCACTCCCTGCCGCCACCGACGGGCCGCAGCATCGCGTACGGCCCCGAGCGGTCCCGGTACTCGCCGACCTGGTCGGTGGCGGTGTCGTAGAACAGGGTTCCGGGCTCCATGGCATTTGCTCCTTTCGTCCAACATCTATACGAAATGCGAGAGTTGGACTACTCTGCGTGTCGAGGCTGCTACGAGCATGGCCCGGGAGCGGGGTAGGCACGCCGATAAGGTGCGGTTCTTCCCCGTCTGGCGGCGCTCATTCCACAAATTCCACGGGGCGCGGGAGGGGTGTGCGATGCCGCAGAGGCGGGTGGTGACGGGCCGAAGCCAGGAGCCCCGGCAACGGTTCGCGGAGGAACTGCGGCTGCTGAGGGCGGAACGGGGGGTGAGCCTGCGGGAGCTGGCGGAGGAGTTGGGCTGGGACGCGTCCAACTTCGGGAAGATGGAGAGCGGGCGGAGTCTGGGGAGCCCGGAGGTGGTGGAGGCGCTGGACCAGTTCTACGGGACGCCGGGGTTGTTGCTGGCGTTGTGGGAGCTGGCGGTGGGGGATCCGTCGCAGTTCAAGGAGCAGTACCGGCGGTACATGGTGTTGGAGGCGGAGGCGACCAGCCTGTGGCACTACGCCGTGAGCCGTCCGCCGGGGATGCTTCAGACTCCGGCGTATGTGCGTGAGGTGCTCGCGGCCGGTGGCCTGAAGGACGAGGAGCTTGAGCAACAGGTCGTCGCGCGCATCGGACGGCAGGCGGTGCTGGAGGGCGACGACGCCCCGCCGTTTCGCGTCATTCTCTCGGAGGCGGTGCTGCGCAACTCGCTGCGGGATCCGGGGGAATGGCGCGAACAGCTGGAGTACCTGTTGGCAGCTGGAGATCGCCCCAACATCACGCTGCACGTGCTGCCGTTCGGTACCGGCCTGCACGGTCTGGCGAGCACCGACGTGATGTTCCTGCGGCTGCTGGACGGCCGCGCCGTTGCCTACGCGGAGAACGACGTACGGGGCGAATTGGTCGAAGAAACAAGCAGGGTTGAGCACCTGCACCGCACTTATGATGCCGTACGTGACCTGGCGCTGAGCCCCGCTGAGTCGCGGACGTTCATCTTGCGGATGCTGGAGGAAGTGCCGTGCGAGCCATCGACTTGACCAACGTGACCTGGCGTAAGAGCAGCTACAGCAACTCGGACGGCGGCCAGTGCCTCGAAGTCGCTGTCGGCCTCCCTGCCCACATCCCCGTCCGGGACAGCAAAGCCCCCTCCTACGGGACCCTTCTCTTCGAAGCCTCCGCCTGGGCCGCCTTCGTGGACGGCGTCAAGCGGGCCCGGTAGGCCGCCGCCGCCACCTGCGTGAACGACCGCAGCAGCGGATTCCCGTCGCCCTCGCGCCACGCGACCACCACCCGGCTGGGCGCCATGTCGCTCACCGGCACCACCACGAGCCCGTCGCCGGGGCCGTGGTCGGCCAGGGTCATGCCGACCGTGCCGTTCCACAGCACCGCTTGCCTGCACTCCTGCACGGCTCGTACCACCGGCCCCTCCCGGACCGTCCCGCCGTTCCAGTACGACTGCCAGCGCCGGTCCGTGCCGTCCGGGAACCGGAACCACCGCCGGCCGGCCAGGTCGGCGAGGAGCAGGCTCTCCCGGTGGGCCGCCGGGTCGTCGGCGCGCAGCAGCGCACCCACCGGGTCGGCCCGCAACTCCCGTACCGCCAGCCCCGTTTCGTCGAAGGGTGCCCGGGTCAGGGCGATGTCCACGGCGCCCGCGTGCAGCCCGCAGGTGGGATCCGTGAGGTCGGTCTCGCGGATGCGGATCTCGACGCCCGGGTGACGGGCGCGGAAGGCGCGGGCCAGCCGGGCCACGCCCGGGTCCGTGCTGTCGCCGAGCAGCCCGACCGTGAGGACGGCGGTCCCGGCCGCCGCGGCGACGCGGGCCCGCAGCGTCTCGGCCCGGTCCAGCAGGGCTCGCGCCTCGGTGAGGAGGACCGCTCCGACGGGGGTGAGGGCGACACCGGCCGACGAGCGTTCGAGGAGCACGGCCCCGGTCTCCGCCTCCAGCGCCCTGATCGCACGGCTCAGCGGGGGCTGGCTCATGTGGAGCCGTGCGGCGGCCCGGCCGAAGTGGAGTTCCTCGGCGACGGCCACGAAATAGCGCAGCGTCCGTAGCTCCATGCAGCCACGATACCGATCCGGTATCGAGAGGCCGAAACAGGTCATGGACAGCCGCACCACCCCGGCCGTGGAATCGAGGCATGACCACTCACGACCACAACCTCCCCGCTGAGACCCCCACGGTGTCCGTCGTCGGCCCCGAGGACGGTGAGGTGCTGCTCCTCGGCACCACCCGGATGCGCGTCCTGGAGGACGGCCACACCACCGGCCACCGCCTCGGTCTCGCCGAGTCCGTGCTCCCACCGCACACCCCGGGGCCGCCGCAGCACCGCCACGCGCAGCACGACGAGGGCTTCTACGTCATCTCCGGCTCGGTGCGCTTCACGGTCGGGGGCGACGACTACGACGCCCCGGCCGGCACGCTCGTCATGGTCCCGCCCGGCGCCCCGCACACCTTCGCCAACGTCACCGACGAACCCGCCGTCATGCTCACCACGTTCACGCCCGACCTGTACGTGCAGTACTTCCGGGACCTGCGGGACATGTTCGCGTCCGGTACGGCGCCGACCGGGCAGGCGCATGCCGAGGTGATGAGCCGGTACGCCACCGAGCCCGTGACCTCATGAAGGCCGCGTACGGGATCCTGGCCGGTCTGCTCGCCCTCTTCTACCTGTACGGAGGCGGCCTGAAGGCGGTGCGGAGCCGCGAGGGGCTGCGGCCGATGATGGCGTGGGTGGACGACCTGCCGATGGCGGCCGTGCGGACGATCGGCGCGATCGAGGTGCTCGGCGCGCTCGGCCTGGTCCTGCCGCCCCTGACCGGGATCGCCCCCTGGCTGGCCGCGGTCGCCGCCGCCGGGTTCGTCCTCCTCCAACTCGGCGCGATCAGGGTTCACTTGCGGATGGGAGATCGGCAACTCGCCCTGAACATAAGCCTGCTGGTGGCAGCCGCGGCGATCGTCACGCTCACGCCGGTGTCCTGATCGTGATCAATCGCTGTACAACTCAGTGATCCGGCCATGAGTCTCCTGTGCAGCGCGGGTCAAGGAATCCGCGCCTCCGTTCGCACAGGGGGACCCCTTGGAGACACCAGAAGCGCCACCCGACACCCCGCCCGCGACCCGAAGACGGCGCCGCACTCCGGCCCTGATCGCCGGCGCCGCCGTCCTCGGCGTCGTCGCGGGCGCCTGCGTCGGCTATCTCGTCCAGGCCGACCGCGCGCCCACCGCCCTGCCGTCGCTCTCCCAGCCGTCCCTCGCGCAGGCCAAGGGTGCCGGCCCGGAGCCGCTGTCGGCCGCCCAGGACCGGAAGGTGAAGACCGACGGCGACCTGCGCAACCTGCTGCTGCGCAAGCCCGCCGGGGCCCGCAAGGCGCTGGTCGAGGTGGGCAGCGACGGGTGGATGGACCTGGCCGCGTACGCGGAGGAGTTCCAGAGCCCGGACAACGCCTTCCGCAGGCTGGCCAGGGAGGACGAGCTCCGCCGGGTGGCCGTCGTCGACTGGCGTGAGGGCGGCACGTACACCGCGGAGATCCGGCTGGTCCAGTACCGGGAGACGGAGCGCGGCACGCAGGCCGCCGACGACGCGGGCGCCGGGAACGACAACGCGCAGCCGCCGGACGACCACACCACCGACGGCTGGCCGATACCCGGCACCGGCGACGGCATGGCGTACGTGCACCACAAGCCCGACACGACCTACGGCGTGAGCGTGTACTCGGCGGAGGCGCACGCGTGGCGCGGGGACATCGCCATGGAGATCTGGATCTACGACACGAAGCCGATCCCGAAGGCGAAGGTCATGGATCTGGCGAAGCGGCAGATGGAGCAGCTGTGAGCGACAACCCGCAACCCCCGCAGCCCGCCGTGCCCGCGGCCGAGCCGACGCAGCCCGCCGCCGTGCCCGCGGCCGAGCCGACGCAGCCCGCCGCCGCGCCTGCGGCCGAGCCGACGCAGCCCGCCGCCGCGCCTGCCGGGTCCGCTGAGCTCACCCCCGTGCCCGCCGGCCCCGCCGACGTGCCCCCGCCCGGTGGGAAGGTCCGTGACCGGCGTCGCACGGCCACTCTCGCCGGTGTGGGCGTGGTGGTCGCGGCCGTTCTCGCGGGGACCGCGTACACCGTCGTCACCGTCCGTGACGCGGACCGCGACCCCGGCGCCCCCGTCTGGAGCCTGCCGAAGGCGCCCCGGCAGACCGAGCCGGCCGCGGGCAGCGGGCTGCGCGGGATGCTGCTGCCGTACGGCGACTCGTACGAGCGCGGCCCGGACATGACCCGGTTCGGGTCGGACGCCGCGCTGTCCGGCCGGGAGGCGGACCTGCTGCGCGCCGAGTCGATCAAGGACCTGCCGCGCTCCCAGCAGCGGGCCATGCAGCGGCAGTTCGACCGGACCCCGGTCAAGGGCATGGCGATGCGCAGCTACGTGAACACGGAGGTGCCGTACGCCAACACGTACACCATGCGGATCGTGCTGGCGCAGCTGGGCAGCCGCGGTACGGCCCGCTCCCTGGCCCAGCGGCAGAACGGGTACCTCGGCGCGCTGAAGGTGCTGCGCAAGGGCCCCGCGATCAAGGGGTACGAGAACTCGACCGCGTGCTTCCTGGTGGCGTCCGGCTCGGCGGAGACGCTCGACCTGATGTTCTGCGACGGCTACGTCGGCGACGTCCTGGTCACCGCCACGGCCACCGCGGCCAAGCCGCTGAACAAGGGGAGCGTCGCGGACATGCTCCGCGCCCAGCTCGACCGCATCAAGGACCCGGGAGCATCGGTATGACCGTCAACGAGCCGGCGCAGGCGACACCGGCGGCGGAGGAGATCCCGGTGCCGGCGGCACCCCCGCTCCCGCCCGAGCCCCCGCTGGCGCCCGAGCCCTCGCTCCCGCCCGAGCCCCCGCTGGCGCCCGAGCCCTCGCTCCCGCCCGAGCCCCCGCTGGCGCCCGAGCCCCCGCTCCCGCCCGAGCCCCCGCTGGTGCCCGAGCCCCCGCTGTCGCCCGTCGCGCCGCGGAAGGACCGGCGGCGGCTGCGGGCCGCGCTGCGCTGGGCCGCCGCGGTCGCCGTTTTCGCCGTCGCCGGGTCCGGGACGGCGTACGGCGTGTCCCTGCTGGACCGGACCGACGTCCCTGGCCTCGCCACCCACTCCGACGGCCGCTGGGACTACCCCACACTGGTGAAGCCGCCGCTGCCGGCCGGCAGCCCGGGACCGAACGACGACGCCCGCAACGAGACCGGCGCCCACTACGCCGACCTGCGGAAACTCGTACTGCCCGCGCCGCGGGGCGCCACCGTGGACCCGGCGCTCAAGGGCACCGACGGCTGGCTGCCGACGAAGACGTTCCTCCAGGAGTTCGCGCACGCGGCGGACCGCACGGAGGTGGGCCAGAAGCTCACCGACAGCGGCCTGCGGCACATCGCGGCCCGCGGCTGGACCACCGCCGACGGCACCCACACCCGTGTCTACCTGCTCCAGTTCGACACCGCGGCGATCGCCCAGCACACGTTCGACACCGATTTCACGAGCTACGACGCACCGAAGTACCCCGTGCGGGGCGGCGACGCGTACGAGCCCGACCAGGACTTCCCGGTGGCCGCCCAGCTCGACCGGGTGCACACCGCCCCGATCCGCGAGACCAAGCCGTACGGCGCCGAGGAGGTGCGGGAGGCGTACCTGACCGCGGGTGACACCGTCGCCCTGGTCGTCCAGTCCCGCAAGGGCAGCGCGCTCGCCGTTCCCTTCGAGCAGACCGTCACCCTCCAGGGCGAGCTGCTGAGCTGACCTCGCCAAGAGCCCCGGGGCCCGGCCGCGTAAGCTGGGCCCCGGCTCTGTGTACGCCCACCCTCGCTCAAGGAGCACCCGTGGAGATCTTCTTCGAAACCCTGCTGGTCCTGGTCTGCGTCGGCGTCATCGCCTTCGCCGGACTGACCGTGAAGAAGCTGTACCAGGGCCAGCGCTGAACCACCCCGTCCAGGAACCCGTCTAGGAAACCGCCGACATGATCGAGATTCCGTCCGACCTGCACAAGGACCTGGTCCCGCTCGCCTTCCTGCTGGGCAGCTGGGCCGGCGCGGGCGTCCACGACTTCCCTGGCTCGGAGAAGTGCAACTTCGGCCAGGAGGTCACCTTCGGCCACGACGGCCGGGACTTCCTGGAGTACCACTCCCAGACCTGGGTGCTGGACAACGACGGGAACAAGGTCCGCCCGCTGGAGACGGAGCACGGCTTCTGGCGCATCGACGCGGACCGCAGGGTCGAGGTCACGATGACCCGCGACGACGGCGTGATCGAGATCTGGTACGGCGAGATGGCCGACAAGAAGCCGCAGATCGACCTCGTGACGGACGCCGTGGCCCGCACCGCGGCCTCCGCGCCCTACACCGGCGGCAAGCGCCTGTACGGCTACGTCAAGAGCGACCTGATGTGGGTCGGCGAGAAGCAGACCCCCGAGGTCGAACTCCGCCCCTACATGTCGGCCCACCTGAAGAAGGTCGTCACCCCGGAGGACGTCGAGCGCTGGGCCAAGGCCCTCCCCGACGACATGCCGGACGACGGCATCGCGTTCTTCAAGTAGTCCTGGAATTCGGAAGTAGTTCTAGACTTTCGGTGTGGTGAGCACCGACTGGAAGAGCGACCTAAGGCAGCGCGGCTACCGGCTGACGCCGCAGCGGCAACTCGTGCTCGAAGCCGTGGACACCCTTGAGCACGCGACCCCCGACGACATCCTCGGCGAGGTGCGGAAGACCGCGTCGGGGGTCAACATCTCCACGGTCTACCGGACCCTGGAGCTCCTGGAGGAGCTGGGGCTGGTCAGCCATGCCCATCTGGGGCACGGGGCGCCGACGTACCACCTCGCCGACCGGCACCACCACATCCACCTGGTCTGCCGTGACTGCGAGAACGTGATCGAGGCGGACGTGGCCGTGGCCGCCGAGTTCACCGCCAAGCTGCGGCGGGAGTTCGGCTTCGAGACGGACATGAAGCACTTCGCGATCTTCGGGCGCTGCACGGACTGCGTACAGCGGACGGCCGGGACCGCGACCGTCCGGACTTCAATTACCGAGTCGTAGGCTTAGTCGTATGAAGAGCCCCCTGCTGTCCCTGCCCGGAGCGGTGCCCGCCGAGGGCGTGGACGAAGGCGTCGCCGCCCACTACGGCGACCTGTTCCGCGAGCAGCGCGCCCTCGCCGACGGCGCCGGTTTCGTCGACCTGTCCCACCGGGGCGTCGTCGCGGTCACCGGCGAGGACCGGCTGAGCTGGCTGCACCTGCTGCTCACCCAGCACGTCAGCGAGCTGCCCACCGGTGAGGCCACCGAGGCCCTGATCCTCTCCGCGCACGGCCACATCGAGCACGCGCTGTACCTGGTCGACGACGGCACCACGGTCTGGGCCCACGTCGAGCCCGGCACCCAGGAGGCGCTGATCGCCTACCTGGAGTCGATGAAGTTCTTCTACCGGGTCGAGGTCGCCGACCGCACCGCCGACTTCGCGGTCGTCCACCTCCCGGCCGGTTCCATCACCGAGGTCCCGGACGGGGTCGTCGTCCGCGAGACGGCGTACGGCCGCGACCTCTTCCTGCCCCGGGCGGAGCTGGAGCCGTTCGCGGCGAAGGCGGGCCCGGCCGCCGGGCTCCTCGCCTACGAGGCGCTGCGCGTCGAGCACCACCGGCCCCGGCTCGGCTTCGAGACCGACCACCGCACCATCCCGCACGAGCTGGGCTGGATCGGTACCGCCGTGCACCTGCAGAAGGGCTGCTACCGGGGCCAGGAGACCGTCGCCCGGGTGCAGAACCTCGGCAAGCCGCCGCGCCGCCTGGTCTTCCTGCACCTCGACGGCAGCGAGGTGCATCTGCCGCCGCCCGGCACCGAGATCCGCGTCGCCGACGAGGGCGAGGACGGCCGGAAGATCGGCTTCGTGACGACGTCGGTACGCCACTTCGAACTCGGCCCGGTGGCCCTGGCGTTGGTCAAGCGCAACGTCCCCGCCGACGCCCGGCTGGTCGCGGGGCAGACGGCGGCGGCACAGGAAGTGATCGTCGAGCCGTAGGACGAGGCGGGCGGGGCGGGCTCACATCTCCAGCAGGACGGTGAACGGCCCGTCGTTCGTCAGCGACACCCGCATCTGCGCTCCGAACCGGCCGGTCGCCACGGTAGCCCCGAGCGAGCGCAGCTGCGCGACGACCTCCTCCACGAGCGGCTCGGCGACCTCGCCGGGCGCCGCCGCGTTCCAGGTCGGCCGCCGCCCCTTGCGTGCGTCGCCGTACAGCGTGAACTGGCTGATCACGAGCAGCGGCGCGTCGACGTCACTGCACGACTTCTCGTCCGTCAGCATGCGAACGGACCAGAGTTTCCTGGCGAGTTGGGCCGCCTTCTCCTTCGTGTCCGTGTGGGTCACCCCCACCAGCACGCACAGCCCCTCGCCCTCGATCGCGCCCACCGTCTCGCCGTCCACGACGACACTGGCACCGTCCACCCGCTGAACCACCGCTCGCATGCCCCCATCATGCCCGGCGTCCACCCGGCCCCCGCAGGGGGTCCATTATTGATCCTTAAGGCCCCATCTACGGCCGTTCGGGGGCACTCATTCACATAGCGGCCAGTTGGGGTGGCACCATGCTTCCACACACCGGTCGAGGGGACGGTAGAGGCGTATGAGCACACCGAGTACCGGGCGACTGAAGGTGCAGGGCGCGCAGAGCGTGCCGAGTCTGCCCAGGCCGCCCGCACAGCGCGGCCAGGGCATCCCGCTGCCCCCGGAGCCGCCGGAGCACGACCTGACCCGCCTGAGCCTGCCCGAGCTGCGCGTCCTGCGCCGGGACGCCCAGCGCGACGAGGCGGACCTGAGCTACGTACGGCGGCTGCTCCAGGGCCGTATCGACATCCTGCGCGCGGAACTGGCCCGCCGCTCCCCGGCCGGCGCGGCCTCGGTGGTGGACCGCCTGCCGGAGATCCTCACGGACGCCCCGGCCCGCCACCGCCAGTCGGCCCGCCACGTCACCCTGGGCACCCCGCACAACGAGGAGTACGGCCGCCTCGCCGCCGAGATGCTGGCCGAGGTCGAACTCTCCGACCTCCAGGCCCGCACCGACCCGGAACTGACCACGGCGATGGGCCGCCTGGTCCGCTACGAACAGGAGGTGTCGAGGCGGCGGCAGCACCTACAGCGCACGGCGGACGGTTCGAGCGCCGAGATCACCCGCCGATACCGCGACGGCGAGGCCCAGGTCGACGACCTACTGACGTGAGGAGGCCAGGGTGCCCCTTCAGGGGTGCCCTGAGCGCCCTTGAGGACGCGTGAGCGCCCTGAAGGGGCGCGGGGGAACTGCGCGACAAGCCCCCACGCGGCCGCACCCGAAAATCATGCGGCACCACCCCAGGCGTCCCCATACCGTGAACGCATGACCGACTCCGTCGAAGTCCGCCCCATAACCGAACCCGAGTTCGCCGACTGGCACCGTGCGCTGAGGACCGGCCTCCTGCACCCACCCAGCCTCACGGAAGCCCAACTCGAAGCCCGCCGCAGCCAGTTCGTACCCGGCAGACTCCTGGGCGCCTTCGACGGCCCGCGCTGCGTGGCCACGTTCCGCTCCTTCGCGCAGGAGCTCACGGCGGTCGGCGGAGCCCCGGTCCCCGCCGACGCCGTGTCGAACGTGACGGTCAGCCCCACCCACCGCCGCCGCGGCCTGCTCACCCGCATGATGAGCCAGGACCTCGCCGCGGCGAAGGAGCGCGGGGACGTCGTCGCCACGCTGATCGCCGCGGAGTACCCGATCTACGGCCGCTACGGCTTCGGCCCGGCGACCACGCTGACCGAGTGGAAGATCGAGGTCCCGCGCAGCGGCCTGGACCCGCGCTGGTCGCGCCCCGAGGACGGCGGCCGGATCGATCTCGTCGACGGCGAGGACATCCGCAAGCTCGGCCCCGAACTGCACGAACGTGTCCGCCGCGGCACACCGGGCGCGGTCAGCCGCACCGACCTGTGGTGGCGGGCGCAGACCGGTGCCGTCCGCTTCGGCGACGACTGGACCGAGCCGTTCTACGCGGTGTACCGGTCCGCGGCCGGCGAGGTCGAGGGCATGGTGTCGTACGCCTCGGACGACACCTGGCACCACAAGCAGCCGTACAACACCGCGGAGGTCAACTGGCTGCTCGGTGCGACCCCGGCGGCGGAGCGCGCGCTGTGGCACTACCTGTGCTCGATCGACTGGATCACCTCGGTGACGAGCGGCCGGCGGTCACCGGACGACCTGCTGCCGCACCACCTCCCCGACCCGCGCGCCGCGCGGATCACCGACCAGGCGGACTGGCTGTGGGTGCGGATCCTGGACGTCGTGCGGGCCCTGGAGGCACGGACGTACGACACGGCGGGGTCGCTGGTCCTGGCGGTGGCGGACCGGCAGGGGCTGGCCGGCGGCCGGTACCGGCTGGACGCCTCCCCCGAAGGCGCGTCCTGCGCCCCGACCACCGACACCCCCGACCTCGCCCTCGACGTCGCCGACCTGGCGAGCGTCTGGCTCGGTGACCAGACCGTGGCGCGCCTGCACGCGCTCGGCCGGGTCCAGGAACAGCGAGTGGGCGCCGCCCGGGAGGCCGACGCCCTGCTGCGCACGTCCGGGCGGCCGTGGTGCCCGGACATCTTCTAGTCGTTCCCCTTCCTGCCGACGACGGGTGCCTGAATCACCTTGTTCGGTTGGACCTGTGTTCAGTTGTGGCTGTGCGGCTCATCCGTAGCGAGCTGTGAAGTTGTGGCTGTGCGGGTCCTGCGGTGTTCGGTTGTCGGTGTTCAGTTGTGACTGTGCTGGTCGTGCGCCTCGTCGGCCGCCCTGAGTGACCGGGCTCCCGGCTCCCCTCCGGAAGGGAACCCGATCGGCCAACCGCCGAGGAAGTAGGACCATGTTGTACGAGTTGGTGACCAACTCAACTGTACTTATCTCCGCTTGGAAGCGACTCATAACCACCTTTCCGTGAACTGCCTAAAGATGGCGGGAAGTTGTAACGTTTGTCTGTGGACCCCGAACACGCCTCCGCCAATGGGCGGAAGAGGGCGCAGCGGCCTCTTGCGTCACACCGCGAGGTGGCCGACGCGCTGCGCACCCGGATCAGGTCCGGGGTGCTGCGGCCGGGTGAGCGCATGCCCACGCAGGCCAAGCTGGCCGACGAGTTCGGGGTCGAGCGGGGGGCCGTCCGGCAGGCCCTGCGCATCCTCCAGTCGGAGCACCTGCTCACGAACGTGACGAAGGGCAGCCCGGCGACCGTGGCCAGGGGCACCGGCACGGTGGAGTATCCCCTGGGGCCGGAGGCGCCGCCGTTGCCCACCATGGTCGGTCTCACGCCCCGGATAGAGGCGGCCTTCGCGGCCCGGCACGTGCGGATCGACGCGCTCTGCCTGACCTCCGTCTCCCTCAACCTCGCCCTCGGCGAGCCGTTGCGCTTCATCCACGCGGGGCTGCTGGAACCGGCCAAGATCGACGTCCGGGTGCTGCTGCCGAGCCGGAGCATCGACCTCGCGTTCCCGACGGCGGTGGACGCCTCGGCGGAGGACGCGGTGCACAACCGCTGGCTGGCCCAGCGCAACGCGCAGGGCCAGGTGCTGCGGCACAACCTGCTGGCCCTGCGCGCCACCCACGGCATCGACGTGCACGTCACCTTCCGGGCGCTGCCGTTCACCCCGCCGGTCAAGCTGTACCTGCTCAACGGGGCCGAGGCGCTGTTCGCGTACTACACGCTGGGGCGCCACGAACGGGAGATCGGCCACGAGCACCTGGAGACGTACGACGCGGTGGGCACCCGCTCGATGCTGTTCGCCTTCGAGCGGGGCACGGGCCTGCGGGACACCACGTTCGTCGACCAGTCCGTGCTCTGGTTCGACGCCCTGTGGCAGACGATCAGTTCGGATCTGGAGCTGTCGGGCTGACGCCTACAGGGCCGGGCCCGTGAGCACCAGGGCGAGCAGGACCGCGCCGGCGGAGCTGAACGCCGGGCTCTTGGCCTTGATGCCCACGGTGAGCAGCAGCAGACCGATAATGCCAGTGGCACCGTACTTCGACTGGACGAACTGTTCGAAACCGAGGACGAAGACGGCTGAGAGAAGAGCGAGGGCGGCGGGCATGTCGGTTCCCCCATCGTCGGGAAGCAAGCTTCCACCAACTCGACCAAGTTGGTAACCAACTCTGACTATGTTGTCCCCAGTTGGTAGTAACTTATAACCAATCTTCAAACAACTCCCGCTAGATGGATCAAAGTTGTAGCGTTTGGTCGTGACCCAGGAGAACGTGGCAGTGAACACCGGCAGCACACCTCAGGAGATCGCCCGGACCCTGCGGGAACGCATCCGCACGGGCGACCTCAAGGTGGGCGACCGCCTACCCACCCAGGCGGAGCTGGCCGAGGAGTTCGGCGTGGAGCGCGGTGCCGTGCGCCAGGCCGTGCGGGTGCTCCAGGACGACGGCCTCCTGACCAACGTCAGCAAGGGCAGCCCGCCGCGCATCGCCGAGCCGCCGTCCCCGGCGCTGGACGAGCCCCAGCCGACGATGGTGGGCCTCGGGCCCCGCGTCACCGAGGCGTTCTCCGCCCCGCACGTCCGCATCGACGCGGCCTGCCTCACCGCCCAGAGCCTGCTGCCCGCGCTCGCCGAGCCGCTGCGGATGATCCACGAGGGCCGGATCCGCCCCGAGCGCATCGACGTCCGCGTGCTGCTGCCCAGCCGGGACATCCAGCTGGCCTTCCCGACCGCGGCGGTCGAGGGCGACGGCGACACCGTCCACAGCCGCTGGCTCGGCATGCGCAACGCCCAGGGCCAGGTCCTCCAGTACAACCTCCAGGGCCTGCGCTCCACCCACAAGATCGACGTGAACGTCACCTTCCGGGCCCTGCCGTTCACCCCTCCGGTCAAGCTCTATCTGCTCAACGGGACCGAGGCCCTCTTCGCGTACTACATGGTCACGCGCCGCGAGGAGCAGACGGAGGCCGGCATGCTCGACATGTACGACGCCGTGGGCTCCGAGTCCCTCCTCTTCTCCTTCGAGAGACGATCCGGCCATCGCGACGCCGCGTTCGTGGACCAATCGCAGATGTGGTTCGACGCCCTCTGGGAAACCATCACCACGGACCTGACACTCTCCTAGTGACTTCTGATACGACGCAGACTGAACCGGTGACGGCCGACAACGAGAACGCGACCGAAGAACTCACGGAACTGATCAGAAGCGCCCGCGTCGTCCTGTGGGACTTCGACGGGCCGATCTGCCGCCTGTTCGCGGGCCACTCGGCGGAACTGGTCGCCGACGGCCTGGTGGCGTGGCTGGCGAGCCGAGGACTGCGCGGCCTGGTCACGGACACCGAACGCGACTCCCTCGACCCGCACCTCGTGCTGCGCGCCGTGGACCGCCGGCATCCCGGCAGCGACCTGGTGGCCGAGCTGGAGGAGCGCCTCACGAAGGAGGAGCTGCGGGCAGCGTCGACGGCGATGCCCACCACATACGCGGACGTCCTGATACAGACGTGGCGAGCGCTGGGCGCGCGGATGGCGGTGACCACCAACAACTCACCCCGGGTGGTCCGGGCCTACCTCGACGACCGCGCCCTCACCGCCTGCTTCGCCCCGCACATCTACGGCCGCACGCGGGACCTGCACCGCCTCAAACCCGACCCGCACTGCCTCAACCGCGCCCTCAGCGCGATGGGCGCCGCCCCCGACGCGGCCCTGATGATCGGCGACTCGCCCACGGACCTGGAGGCGGCACGCGGCGCCGGGGTCCCGTTCCTCGGCTACGCGCGTAACGAACGGAAGGCCAAGCTCCTGACCGAGGCGGGCGCAACCCGCGTCGTCGACTCCCTGAAACCCCTGCTGGCCCTGCTGCGACCGTAGCCGACACGTCCCGCGCCCGCTGTCGCCGCCTGCGCACCCATGCCGTCAGGGACGCCAGTAAACCCGCGGCACAGAAGACAAGTTGACTGAGATCGAGCTGCACGTCGACACCGAGCACGTGGACGGTCACGGCCTTCCACCTCCCTCGCATCAAGGAAACCGGTCAACCGGACAAGTCGACCAGTTGACTGAGAAGTTGACTGCTTACGGCGAGAATTCCCAGTCAACTAGATCCAGTAACCAGGGCGGTTGCCTGACTGCTTGCTTGACCGAAGCCGTTTGCCGGGAAGCGCGGAGAGGTACGTACCGGACATGGCCAACCGGGCGAACGACGGCAGGGGTGCGGTTCAGCGCGTCTCGGAGGAGCTCCGGCTCCGGCTCTCCGACGGCGCCTATCCGCTGCACTCCTACCTGCCGTCGCAGGAGTCGCTCGCGACGGAGTTCCGGGTCTCCCGCGACACCGTGCAGCGGGCGCTGCGCGTCCTGCGCACCGAGGGCTGGATCGAGTCCCGGCAGGGCAAGGGGTCCCGGGTCGTACGGCGCCAGCACATCCAGTCCTCCGCGCCCCGGGCCACCCGCTCCCGCCACCCGATGACACTGGGACCGCTCATCGGCGAGGCCTTCGAGCGCAAGGAAGTCGCCCTGGACATCGCGACGTTGACCTCGGAGAGCCTGGACGCCCACATCCGCGTCCAGGCCGAGCGGATCCGGGCCCGCATCATCGCACCCTCGCGGATCACCCTGCGCATGATCCTTCCGGCCGACACGCTGGCCATGCCGTACCCGCGGAACAAGAGCGACCGGGACGATCCACGCCTGTCACGGCGGCTGCACGCCATCACCCGGGCGCACACCGAATCCCTGCGTACGGTTCTGGAGCAGCTCCGCACCGAGAAGCTGGTGGGGGACGTCGACCTGCAGATCCGCCGGGCCGAACTCACTCCGACCTTCAAGCTCTACATCATCAACCACGACGAGGTCCTGCACGGCTTCTACGAGCCGATCCCGCGTACGGTGATCCTGGAGGACGGCAGCGAGGTGGAGGCCGTGGACGTGCTGGGGCTCGGGGCGACCCTCACGCACCATGTCCGGGACGCGGATCCGGACTCGGCCGGTTCGGCCTTCGTGGACAACGCGACCAGATGGTTCGAGTCGGTCTGGGAGCTGCTCGCCTTCCAGCCGTGACGTCCGTGTGATCCGGAGGGGGTTGCGCTGCGCTAAAGTGCCGATCCATGTGAGCAACCGCTCGGTTGCGTGCGTATAGGGATGGCAAACAGAGCCAGTCTCGGACGACCGCACCGATGGATGACCGTACGGGCGAGCGAACCTTCACTCGCAGGAGTCACTCCATCACCTCTCCAGTCGTGTCGTGCGTCACCCGGTAATACCGTTTCCCTGCCCGATCCCCGCGATGAACGCGCGCGTACCACCCGGAGCGACCAGTGGGTGCACCGTCTGTCCCTGCCGGCCCCACCGGGAGAGACGCCGGCCGGCCTCTGCCGGACGAAGAGTACGAGGCGTTCCTGGGGCATGCCGCGCAATGGGGTCTGGCGAGCAGCGGCTACCACAACCAGAACTACGTCCTCCCCCTGACCGAGCCGATGGCCCGGCTGCTGAGGCAGGAGCCCGGGACCGCGGTGACCGTCCGCGTCCGCAGGACCGACGCCCTGCCCGTGGTGATCCGGACCTGGCCCGACGAGGCACGCGTCCTGCGGGCGATCAAGGGTGTGCTGCCCAACGTGCCCGAGTGCCTCTTCGAGGGGAATCGCTTCACCATCCACAGCTATGTGGAAGGAGTCCCGCTCTCCAGCGTCTGCGAGAACGGCAAGCCGGTCGACTCCCTCCTCGTGAAGGACCTGGCGGGACTGTTCGCCCGGATGACCCAGGTGCGCGGTACGGCGCTGCCGGCGCTGCCGTCGACGTGGCCGCGGAACCACACGGACAGCCAGGGCTTCCTGCGGACGCTGGCCAGGACGGCGGACGTCCAGATCCGGCAGGCCAACGGGGCGGAGTTCGGCTGGCTGTTCGCCGCCCTGGGGATCCCGGAGGACGCCCTGCTCCGCTTCGCCGACCGGGTCCCGGCCCTGACCAGGCGCCCGTTCGGCCTCCTCCACGCCGACCTGCACCGCGACAACCTGATCACCTCGTCGGCCGGCGGCCCGCCCCTCACCTGCGTCGACTGGGAGCTGGCCACCTTCGGTGACCCCCTGCACGACCTGGCGATCCACCTGGTGCGGATGCGGTACCCGAAACAGCAGTGGGACGAGGTCGTCGGGGCGTGGGTGACCGCGGTGCGCCCGGTGCGGCCGGCCGCCACCCACGGCGTGACCAAGGACCTCCGGCACTACCTGGACTTCGAGCGGGCGCAGTCGGTCTACCCGGACGTCATGCGCGCCGCGAAGTCACTGGAGTCCTTCGACGAGGAGAACCTCCGGCAGGCGACGGCGGCGATCCGCGGCGCGCTGGAGGCGGCCGCCGAACCGCTGCGGTTGAGCACGCTGCCGGGCGACCGGGAGATCGAGCACATCCTGTTCCGCTGGGCCGCCTCCGCCCCGGTCGGCGGGGCTGCCCGGCGCGGCCGGATCGGCGGGGTCATGGGCTGGCGGCCGGACCGGCGGGTGCCGGAGCACCCCGAGTTCCCGCACTCCGCGGTGCACGCGGCCCTGTCCCTCGAGGGCACCGCGCCGGCCCACCACGTGTTCAAGGGCACCGCGCACCTCAACTCGGTGGTCCGGGTGCCGGGCATCGACTTCCCCGTGGTGATCCGCCGCAAGGTGCCGCACGTGCGCCGGCGCGAGCGCAGCTACCTCAGTGAGCACGCGGTACTGCGGGCGATCGAGCGTTCCGGGGTCGCGGTGGCCGCGCCGCGCGTCCTGGCGCTGGGGGAGAGCCATTCCCAGTACCGCTTCGCGTACTCCCGGGACCGGTTCGCCATCCACACCTACGAGGGACCGGCGGACACCGGCCGCAAACCCGACCACCCGGTGCACGGTCTCCTCCCGCAGGAGGCCGACGGTCTGGTCGACCAGCTGGCCGCGCTCACCCGGGTGGGCCACACCCAGCTCGACCCGGCCGGGGGCGAGCCCGACTTCTACAGCTGGCTGAGCGAGCAGCTCGTCGCCCTGGTCGCGGGCCTTCCCAAGGAGTCCCAGCAACTGGTCCGCTTCCTGGGGCTTCCCGGCGCCGCCCGGTTGCGCGAGATCCTCGCCCGGCACCAGGTCAGCCGTCGGGCCCCGGCCCTGCTGCACGGCGACCTCAACCCCTGGAACCTGGTGCGCCGCGACGACCGGTTCGCGCTGACCGTCATCGACTGGGAGATGGCCCTGGTCGGCGATCCGCTGTACGACCTGGTGCGGCACATGCATCTGACCCCGACCCGGCCGGAGATCAGGGACCGGATGTTCCGCCGCTGGGAGCGCGGCCTGGACTCCGAGTTCACCGGTGACTGGCAACGTGACTGGCGGGTGTACCGCTGGATCGAGATCATCCGCTCCGCCTACGTCGACCTGGACCGCCTGGTCACCGGGGCGAGCCTGGACGCGCCGAACGTCCGCCGGGCCGTGGACTCGTACGCCATGACCCTGACGGCGGCCACCGGCTCCATGGGCCTTTCCGTCCGGGCGACGGCGAACCCCCATCTCGCTCGTGCGCTGGCCTGACGCGCGCCCTGCGTAGGCTCGTCCCATGGGTGAGATGGGCCTGCGGGAGCTGAAGAAGCGGCGCATGTACGAGGACGTGTCGGACGTCGCGGTGCGGCTGTTCCTGGCGAAGGGGTTCGACGCCGTGTCGGTCGCCGAGGTGGCCGCCGCCGCCGGGATCTCCAAACCGACGCTGTTCCGGTACTTCCCCGCCAAGGAGGACCTGGTCCTGCACCGGATCGCCGACCACGAGACGGAGGCCGCCCGGCTGGTCGCGGAAGCCTCCCGGGACGGCGCCCGGTCGCCGGTCGGCGTCCTGCGCGACCGCTTCCTCTCCGGTCTCGCCCACAACGACCCGGTGACCGGCCTCAACGACCACCCCCAGGTGCTCGCCTTCCACACCCTCCTCAACAGCACCGCCACCCTCGTCGCCCGCCAGCACGCCTACCTGGAGCGTTCCGAGGCGGCGCTCGCCGAGGCCCTCGGCGGCACCCTGGACGCCCGGCTGGCCGCCGGTCAGATCATCGCCGTACAGCGGATCCTCGCGCAGGACAACTGGCGGCGGATCGCGGCGGGGGAGCGGGTGGAGGACGTGCGGGAGGACGCGGTCGGGGCGGCGGAGCGGGCGTTCGCGCGGCTGGAGCGGGCGCTGGCGGGCGACGAATGAACCCTGCTGAGTCACGGTTAAAAATGTAACCCGGTCACGTTTCCTCGTCTACGCTGTTCCCATGCAGGAGGAACTCGACCGCGAACGCGCCTACCACGACACCTGCCGAGCCGCCCTCGCCCGGATGGTCGAGGGCGCCGCCGAGCACGTCGTGACCGGCGAGGACGTCTCCGCGTCCGGCGCCGACGCCGAGGTGCTCGGGTACCGGCTGCGCAGCCGGGCCAAGGAGATGCGCGAGCTGCCCGAGGGCCCGCTGTTCTTCGGCAAGCTCGACTTCGAGGCGGGCGAGCACGCCGGGCAGAGCTATCGCATCGGCCGGCTGCGGATCAGCGAGGAACCGACCGTCCCGCCCCTCGTCGTCGACTGGCGCGCCCCCGTCTCCCGCGCCTTCTACCAGGCCGGCCCCGACGACCCGCAGGGCGTCGCGGTACGGCGCCGGTTCGGCTGGGCCCCCGGCAGCCGCGGCGACTCCGCCGATCTCACCGGGATGGAGGACGAACGCCTCGGCAAGGGCGAGTCGGGCACCGGCACCCTCCTCACCCGGGAGATCGAACGCCCCCGCGTCGGCCCCATGCGCGACATCGCCGCCACCATCCAGCCCGACCAGGACGACCTGGTACGCGCCGACCTCGCCGACTCCGTCTGCGTCCAGGGCGCCCCGGGCACCGGCAAGACCGCCGTCGGCCTGCACCGGGCCGCCTACCTCCTCTACACCCACCCCCAGCGCGTCCGCCGCTCCGGCCTGCTCATCCTCGGCCCCAACCGGACCTTCCTCTCCTACATCGCCGAGGTGCTGCCCGCCCTGGGCGAGACCGGCGTCCGCCAGACCACCCTCGGCGAGGAGATCGCCCGCCACCCGGCCACCGCAACCGACCCCGACCGCACCGCCGCGCTCAAGCACGACCCCCGGATGGCCGAGGTCCTGCGCCGCGCCGTGTACGCGTACGTCTCCACCGACGGCATCGCCCCGTTGTCGCTCTCGGACGGCACCTACACCTGGCGGGTGGCCGCCGAGACGCTGGCCCGGATCGTCGAGGGGGTACGGGACGAGGAACCGCCGTACGCCGTCGGCCGCGAGCGGGTCAGGGGGCGTGCGATGCGGGCCGTACAGCTGCTGGCCGAACGCCGGGCGGGACCGCAGCCGGCCACCTGGACCCGGCGTCTGGAACGCTCCCGGGCCATGAGCGCCTACCTCGACACGGTCTGGCCGAAGGTCCGGCCGGAGGAGGTGGTGGCCGGGCTCCTCTCGGACGCGGCGGTGCTGGCCCGCGCCGCCGAAGGGCTGTTCACCACCGCCGAACAGCGGCACCTCCACCGGCCCCGGCCGCCGCGCTCGTACCGGTCCGCCCGCTGGTCGGCCGCCGACCTGGTCCTCCTCGACGAGGTCGCCGGACTCATGGATCACCCCGAGGGGTACGGCCACATCGTCGTCGACGAGGCCCAGGACCTGTCTCCCATGGAGTGCCGGGCGATCGCCCGCCGGGCCGCCTTCGGCTCCCTCACCGTCCTCGGCGACCTGGCCCAGGCCACGACCCCCTGGGCGGCGCGGAGCTGGGACACCGTGCTGCACCACCTGGGCAAGCCGGACGCGAGGGTGGTCCCGCTCACCACGGGCTTCCGCGTCCCGGCGGCGGTCGTGGACCTCACGAACCGGCTGCTGCGGCGGCTCGGCACGGACGTCCCGGAGGCCAGGTCGTTCCGCACGGACGGGGAGCTGACCCTGCGCCCCACGGACGACGTGCTCGCGACGACGGTGACCGCGGTACGGGACGCCCTGACCCGGGAGGGTTCGGTCGGGGTGATCACGGCGGACGCGGCGGCGGCCGCCGTGCGCGAGGCTCTGACGTCGGAGGGCATCACCCCGGCGGACCCGGCCGACCCCGGCGCCCGGCTGACCGTCGTCCCGGCGAGCCTGGCCAAGGGCCTGGAGTACGACCACGTGGTGGCCGTGGAACCGGCGGCGGTGGCGGAGGGGGAGGACCGCGGGCTGCACCGGCTGTACGTGGTCCTGACCCGCGCGGTCTCCCGCCTGGACGTGGTCCACGCGAGACCGCTGCCCTTCTGAAACGGCCCGGCGGGGCCGTTCACCGGTACGTTCGGCCGTATGGCTGACGAGTGTTACGGGCATCCGCGCCTCGCCGCGGTCTACGACGCCCTCGACCCCGACCGCGGCGATCTCGACCCGTACCTCCGGCTGGCGGAGGAGTTCGAGGTCCGTCGGGTGCTGGACATCGGCTGCGGGACGGGGGTGTTCGCGCTGCTGCTGGCCGAACGCGGGGCCGAGGTGGTGGGCGTCGATCCCGCCCGGGCGTCCCTCGACGTGGCCCGCGGCAAACCGGGCGCCGAGCGCGTGGCCTGGATCTGCGGCGACACCACCGCACTCCCGCCGTTGCGGGCCGACCTGGCGACCATGACGGGCAACGTCGCCCAGGCCATCGCCGATCCGCAGGCGTGGCGGGCGGCCCTGCGGGGCGCCTACGACGCCCTGCGGCCCGGCGGGCACCTGGTGTTCGAGACCAGGGTGCCGGGCCGCCGCGCCTGGGAGGAGTGGAACCGCGAGTCGTCGTACCGCGTGACGGAGATCCCGGGCACCGGCACCGTCGAGAGCTGGGTCGAGCTGGTCGAGGTGCGCGAGCCGCTGGTGACGTTCCGCTGGACGTACGCGTTCGCCGCGGACGGGCTGGTGCTGACCTCGGATTCCACGCTGCGCTTCCGCGAGCGCCGGGAGGCCGAGGCGGACCTGACAGCCCACGGGTTCGTGGTGGAGGACGTCCGCGAGGCCCCCGACCGCCCGGGCCGGGAGTACGTCTTCATCGCCCGCCGCCCGTGAACCGGGGCCCGGGTCCCGGTTCACGGACGGCGGGGTGTTCGTTCACACCGGTGGGCGGTCGAGTCTGGTGCTCACGGCGTCGAGGACCCACTCCAGGCCGGTCGTGAAGGTCGTCTCGGCGTCCACGTCGGTGCCGTCGTGCACGGCCTTGGCCAGGGCCGGGAAGCGGCCCGTGGCCAGCATCCGCGTCACGTGCGGGCCGTGGGCCCGCTGCCATTCGCGATCGGACAGGCCGGTGGCGCGCTCGGCCCGCAGGGCCGCGATCTCGCGCCTGATCGCGCCCGTGACGTAGGCGCTGACGGTCTCCACGGCACGCATGACGGTGTCGACGTCGGCGAGGCCGTCCAGGGCGGCCAGCGTGGCCTCGGTCACCGCCAGGCCGTTGGGGCCCAGACTCGGGCGGCCGCCGAGCAGGTCGGCCAGCCACTCGTGCCGCAGGGCGGTCCGCCTGGTGCGGTGGGCGAGGGTGCCCAGCGCCTCCCGCCAGTCGGCGGGCTGCTCCTCGGTGAGGATCTCGGCCTGGACCTCGTCCACCATGAGGTCGAACAGCTCCTCCTTGGTCGAGATGTAGCCGTACAGCCGCATGGGGCCGGCGTTCAGCCGGGCGGCCACCTTGCGCAGGGACACCGCGTCGAGACCGCCCTCGTCGGCCAGCGCGACGGCGGCGGCGACGATCCGCTCCCGGTCGAGGGGCACAGGTCGAGTCGGCGGCTCGGGCCGGTCCCACACAGTCATGGACACACCGTACCGTTGCGATACGTCGTACCTTCCCAATACAGTGTATCGACATGAGACACCGCATCGCAGTGATCGGGGCCGGTCCCGGCGGGCTTGCCCTCGCCCGCGTCCTGCACCGCCACGGCCATCCCGTCACCGTCCTCGAACGCGATCCCGCGCCCGACGCCCGTCCCCCGGGCGGCACCCTGGACCTGCACGAAGGGCTGGGGCAGCGCGCGTTGGACATGGCGGGCCTGCTGGCGGAGTTCCAGGCGCTGTCCCGTCCCGAGGGGCAGGCCATGCGCATCCTGGACACGGACGGGACCGTCCTGCGCGACTGGCGGCCCCGACCGGACGACCTGGCCAATCCCGAGATCGACCGCGGGCAACTCCGCGACCTGCTGCTGGGGCCCCTGGACGTCGAGTGGGGGCGGGAGGTGACGCGGGTGGTGCCGGGGGCCGGGGGCGGCGCGGTGGTCCATTGCGCGGACGGGCGACAGGAGACGTTCGACCTCGTGGTCGGCGCGGACGGCGCCTGGTCCCGGACCCGCCCGGCGGTCTCGCCGGTGACGCCGCACTACACCGGCGTCACCACGGTCGAGACCTCGCTGGACGACGTCGACATCCGCCACCCCGACCTCGCCCGGCTGGTCGGCGACGGCTCCCTGGCCGTGTACGGCGTGCACCGAAAGCTCGTCGCGCAACGCAACAGCGGCGGCCACGTCAAGGTGTACGCCCAGTTCCGCGCGGAGCCGGACTGGCACGCGCACCTGGACCTGGCCGACGCCGAGGCCGTGCGGGCGAGTCTGCTGGCCCTGTTCGACGGCTGGGCCGCCCCCGTCCTCGACCTCCTCCGGCACGGCCCCGCGTTCGTCCACCGCCCCCTCCACGTCCTGCCCGTGGCCCACACGTGGACCCATGTCCCCGGGGTGACGCTGCTGGGCGACGCCGCCCACCTGATGCCCCCACTGGGGGCGGGTGCGAACCTCGCCCTGCTGGAAGGCGCCGAACTCGCCGAGTCCCTCGCCACCGGCTCCCAAGACCTGGACGACACCGTCCGCGCCTTCGAGGAACGGATGTGGGAACGGGCCGGCAGGTGGGCGCAGATCACGACGGCAGGCCTGGAACGCCTGCTGAGCCCGGACCCCGCCGCAGCCGTCGCCCTCTTCGACGGCGTCCAGCCGTCCTGACCGTCCGTTTTGGCCGTGTACACATACGAGCGTGACGACGACCGACCTCGATGACGACGTGCCGGAGAAGGCCCTGCGTGTCGTCGGCGGTGGCACCGAGAGCAGGGCGATGATCTGCTCGACCGCCGCGCATCGGCCTCAGCCCGGCCACGGCAGCACGGTGAGCTCCGGCCACTCGCTCCTCCAGCGCGCTGCCTTGGCCTCATAGACCTCCTGCGGGGCAAGGACCGGATTGGGCCGGACCACAAGGTCGAACACGTCGGAGAGCCCGTGGGGCGCGTAGACACGCCACTCGCCGTCGGGCTCCAGCCGCACCCCCAGACAGCACGTCGTCGCGGCGAAGGAATCGATCGCCGCCTCGGTGGACTCGTGCGGCGGGCAGGGCACGCCGAACTTCTGCTCGTACCAGAGATGCACACGGGCCTCGTTGCGGATCTCCACCTCGGCCGGCAGCCCGGCGAACACCTCCCGCCCCGCCTTGATCACGGCATCCTCCGCCTCCCAGGACAGATCGGTGCTGTCGAAGTAGAAGATGTCGTAGTCCCTGATGCCGCTGGTCGCGGGCCTGTCGGTGACCACGTTCCACACCGTCTGGAACAGGCAGCCCGCCGTCACGTACCAGCCCGGCAACTCCAAGGTCGCCGCCCTGGCCATCACGTCGATCAGAACCTCGTTCCGGGAGAGCACCGACCGCAAGCCGTCGAGCTGCTCAACGAGCGGGAGTCGACCGAACATCCGTACTCCCCCCATCACGACGGAACGCGAGATACCGGCTGAAGGCTTCGTGGCTGTCGGGGGTGAAGCGCCACTCCGACAGGGCCGAGCCGAGCTCCGCCTCCGTCAGCCAACAGTGCCGGGCGATCTCATCGGGATCAGGGACCACGGCGTCCGGCACCACGGCTTCGTGCACGCCGAGCCAGTGAGGGCTCGAGCCGCTGCGGTTGACGAACGTGAACAGCAGGCGCGGCCGCACACGGATGCCCAGCTCCTCGGCCAGCTCCCGCGCGGCGGCCTGTTCATAGGACTCGCCGACATGTGCGGCGCCGCCGACCAGGACCTCATGGAGGCCGGGGAAACGCGCCACCTGCTCCGACCGTCGGTGGACGAAAATCCGGCGACGATCATCACGACACACCGTCACGGCGACCCGATGCAGCCAACCCTCCCGGACGGCCTCCCGACGGCTGACCACCCCCAGCACGCGATCTTGATCATCGACACGCTCCACCCGTTCGTCCACGACGCCCACCCTGGCAGAGCCCACCGACAAAGCCGCTTACGTGCGACCGGACACCAGCTCCCGTGCTCGGCCTCAGCGGCCATCCGGGTATGACACGGCGCACTATTGCAAGCAGGTGCTTGCAATTGTTAGCGAGGGTGGGGCACGGTGGAGGCATGGCATCGCTCAACGTCGGCAATCTCGGTGAGTATCTGCGCGAGCAGCGGCGCAACGCGCAGCTGTCGCTCAGGCAGCTCGCCGACGCCGCCGGGGTGTCCAATCCGTATCTCAGCCAGATCGAGCGCGGGCTGCGCAAGCCGAGCGCGGAGGTGCTCCAGCAGGTCGCCAAGGCGCTGCGGATCTCCGCCGAGACGCTGTACGTCCGCGCCGGGATCCTCGACGCCGAGCGGGATCTGAACGAGGTGGAGACCCGCGCGGTCATCCTCGCCGACCCCACTCTCGACGAGCGGCAGAAGCAGGTGCTCCTGCAGATCTACGAGTCGTTCCGCAAGGAGAACGGCTTCGGGGCGGAGAACGCCGTCGACGGCGGTGCCAGGACCGAGAACGACAGCGAGAACGACAGTGCAACCGGTCCCCGGCGGACGGCCGGATGAGCCGGCCAAGCGCGCCGGCCGCCGCGCCGCGGACCACAAAACCCTCAGCCGAACTTTAATACGGGAGGACCATCACCATGGCCATCACCGACGACCTGCGCAAGACCCTCAGCGACCCGACCCCGCTCTACTTCGCCGCCGGCACCGCCGACCTGGCCCTCCAGCAGGCCAAGAAGGTCCCCGGTCTGGTCGAGCAGCTGCGCACCGAGGCCCCGGCCCGTATCGAGGCCGTGCGCAACACCGACCCGAAGGCCGTGCAGGAGAAGGCCGCCGCCCGCGCGAAGGAGGCCGGTGCCAAGGCCAAGGAGGCGCAGGCCACCCTCCAGACCCGGGTCAACGACTTCATCGTCTCCCTCGACGGCGACCTGAAGAAGCTCGGCGAGTCCGCCCAGGACTTCGCCCTGCGCGGGGTCGGCGTGGCCGCCGAGTACGCCGTCAAGGCCCGCGAGACCTACGAGAAGGTCGCCGAGCACGGCGAGCAGGCCGTGAAGACCTGGCGCGGCGAGGCCGCCGAGGAGATCGAGGACCTCGCCATCGTCGTCGAGGGCAAGCCCGAGCCGGTCGAGACCCGTCAGGAGCCGAAGAAGGCCGACGAGCCCAAGGCCGCCGAGGCCAAGCCGGTCGCCGTGAAGAAGGCCCCGGCCGCCCCCAAGAAGGTCCAGGCCCCGGCGCCCCGCAAGGCCACCCCCACGGCCAAGAAGACCACCCCGCCGGCCAAGTAAGGGCCGTATCAGCGCTGTGAGCGGGCCGGGCACCTTGAGGGTGCCCGGCCCGTTCTACGGGTACGGTGGCCGCGTAGGGAGCGGGGATCGGGGATCGGGAAGGAACGGTGGTGGCGGCATGCTGATGCTGGGGTTCGCGGGGTTCCTGGGAATTTTGAAGATCGTCCTGATGGCGCTGGCGGCGTTCGGGCTGTTCGACGCCGCGTTCCGGCGTGAGGACGCCTTCCGTGCGGCCGACAAGCAGAACAAGATCTTCTGGCTGATCATCCTGGCCATCGCCCTGGTCGTCAGCTACCTCTTCTCGATCCTCTCCATCCTCCCGATCGCGGGCGTGGTGGCGAGCATCGTCTACATCGTCGACGTCCGGCCCGCGGTCAAGCAGGTCTCGGGCGGAGGTGGCGGCTGGCGAGGCCGCCGCGGCGGCAGCAGCAGCGACGGCCCGTACGGCCCGTACAACGGCGGCCGCTGACCGTTCAGGGCGCGCCCGCCGGGGCGCGCCCCAAAGGGCGAGCAGTCGCTCTCAAACCCCTCGATCCAGCAGCACAACGGCCACGTCGTCGGTCAGCTCACCCCCATTGAGCTGCCGCACCTCGTTCACCGCCGCCCGCAGCAACGCCTCCCCGGTCAGCCCGGAGTCCAGCTGCCGCCGCACCATCTCGACCATCCCCTCCTGCCCGAGCCGCTCCCCGCCGGCCCCCACCCGGCCCTCGATCAGCCCGTCGGTGTAGAGCATGAGGCTCCACTCGGCCCCCAGCTCCACCTGCGTCCGGGGCCACCGGGCACCCTTCAGCAGCCCGAGCGCCGGGCCGTTGTTGTCGTAGGGCAGCAGCTCGGCCGGCCGGCCCGGCCGGGCGAGGAGCGGCGCCGGATGCCCGGCCAGGCACAGGCCCGCCCGGCGCCCGTCCGGCGCTATGTCGACCGTGCAGAGCGTCGCGAAGATCTCCTCGTCGGAGCGCTCGTGCTCCAGCACCTCCTGGAGCGTGCCGAGCAGCTCGTCCCCGCACAGCCCCGCCAGGGTCAGCGCCCGCCAGGCGATCCGCAGCTCCACCCCGAGCGCGGCCTCGTCGGGGCCGTGCCCGCAGACGTCGCCGATCATGGCGTGCACGGTGCCGTCGGGGGTGCGCACGGTGTCGTAGAAGTCGCCGCCGAGCAGGGCCCGGGAGCGGCCGGGGCGGTAGCGCGCGGCGAACCGCAGCGAGGAGCCGTCCAGCAGGGGCGTTGGCAGCAGGCCGCGCTCCAGGCGCCGGTTCTCCTGCGCCCGCATCCGCCCCTCCGCGAGCTTGCGCTCGGTGGTGAGGGAACGCTTGCGTTCGACGGCGTACCGGATGGCGCGGCTCAGCAGCCGTCCGTCCAGTTCGTCCCGGAAGAGGTAGTCCTGCGCGCCGACGCGCACGGCCTCGGTGCCGCGCTCGGCGTCGCCGGAGGCGGTGAGCGCGAGGACGGCATGGCGGGGCGCGAGCTCCAGCACGTGCTTGAGCACGGCCAGCTCGCCCTCCGTGTCCTTGCCGCCCGGCGCCGGCAGCGCCAGGTCCAGCAGGATGCAGTGGACGTCGTCGGTCAGCAGCCGCTCGGCCTCGGTGAGGTTGCGGGCGGTGCGGATACGGATCGAGGTGCCGGACGCGTCGCGCAGCTCGGGCAGGATCGGCGAGCCGGCCGGATCGTCCTCGATCAGCAGCAGGGTGAGAGTGGTGCCGCCCGCGTTCGGCGCGACGGCTTCCGTGCGGTTGGCCTCTTCCTTGAGGGGGCCGCCGTCCTGTGCGGGCACTGCGGCCGGCGCCTGACCACTCTCCACGGCCGGGATCGCTCTCTGCCGCGGTACGGGTACGGGCATCGTGTCGGGTTCCTTCCCTCCCCCCGAGGGCGTGGTGGGACGAGGGACTCGACCCCACCGACCGGGACCCTAGCGGTACTCGCCGCCGCAACGGAATGGTGTGAGCCGCGTCGCTCGGTCTCAGACCGATGTCATATGCCGTGTGCCGTACCGCAGTTGGGCGAGAGGGCGGTGGAACGGGGATGACGAAGGTCACGTGCCGCCCGGGTTTGAGCGGGGCGTTGCCGTGGGCCGGGTCACATGACACAGCTCACGAAAGGGGCATTACGCATCCGGGCGCACCACTCCGAGGATCGGCATGGTCCCGGCGCCCCCGATCGACACCGTCCGTCCGGGCCGCGGGGCCTGGATGATCGCGCCGTCCCCGATGTACAGGGCGACATGGCTGGCGTCGTCGAAGTAGATGATCAGGTCGCCGGGGCGCATGTCCTTCACGTCGACGTGCTCGAGCTGTTTCCACTGCTCCTGCGAGGTCCGCGGGATCGGCTTCCCGGCGCTCGCCCACGCCTGCGAGGTCAGTCCGGAGCAGTCGTACGAGTCCGGGCCCTCGGCGCCCCACACGTACGGCTTGCCGATCTGGGCGGTGGCGAAGGCGACCGCCTTCTCGCCGGCCGCGGAGGCCTTGCCGTGGATCTCGCCGAGTATCCCGGTGTCCAGCCAGGCGGTCTGCGCCTGGTAGGCGGCCCGCCGCTCCAGCTCGGCCAGCCGTTCCTTCTGCTTCTTCTGAAGGGTCGACTGGAGCTTCTCGGCGGCCGCGATCCGCTCCGTGATCTTCTTCTTGGCGGCGGCCTTGGCCTTGCGTCCGGCCTCCAGCTTGTTCCACTGGTCGGCCGCGTCCGCCGCGTACTGCTTCAAGTCCTGCTGGGTCCGGGTCAGTTCGCTGATCAGGGCCTTGGTGGCGCGCTCGCCCTGGAGCACCCGTCCGGCCCCGTCCAGGAACTCCGAGGGGTCGTCGCTGAGCATCAGCTGGGCGGTGTCCGGGAGTCCGCCGGTGCGGTACTGGGCGGCGGCCGCCCGGCCCGCCCGCTGCTTCAACTGGTCGAGTCTCTGCTGCCCCTTGACGATCTTCTTGGCCAGGTCGACGATCTGGGCCGACTGCTTCTGGGCGGCCTCCTCGGCGGCGTTGTAGGCGTCGGTGGCGACGGCCGCGTCGTGGTAGAGGTCGTCCAGCTTGCGCTGTACCGCTTCCAGGTCCTTGTCGGGCGGGAGGGTCGCCGGGGGGCTCGGGGGCACGCCCTGGGACGCGCTCGGGGAGGGCGTGGGGTCCGGTGCCGCGAACGCCGTGCCGGGTGCCGTCAGTACGGTCACCGCGCAGACCACCGTCACCGCCGTCGCCAGGATCCCGCGCCCACCCGGCCGGACGGAGTGCTTGTCCGGTCCCATGTCCCGCCCCCAAAAAACTGATTAACCGTCAGTAACATGCGATACGGGGAGGATCGTGCCACGGGGCGCCGCAAAGCGACAGAGGTGACGGCAGGTGGGTTCCTCCCCGGTTTCCCCCCGGACATGACGATCTCCCCGCCTGTGTGACGTACGACTCACCGTGATCGTTCCCGGCCGTCCCGTCGGCCGCCCCGTCAGGCCGTCGGCGCCAACGCCTCCCAGGCCACCGTCACTTCCCCCTGCCGCCAGCGCACCGCCGAGTCCGTCACCGGCCAGTCGGCCGTGAGGTCCCGTACCGCCCGGATCCACCGCTGCCGGGCGCCGTACGACGCGTAGGGCGCGGCCGCCGCCCAGGCGCGGTCGAAGTCGCGCAGGAACGCGTGCACCGGTTCCCCCGGCACGTTGCGGTGGATCAGCGCCTTCGGCAGCCGTTCGGCGAGGTCCGACGGCCGGTCGAGCGATCCCAGCCGGGTCGCGAAGGTCACCGTGCGCGGCCCGCCGGGCCCGAGCGCCACCCACACGTGGCGCCGCCCGATCTCGTCGCAGGTCCCCTCGACCAGCAGCCCGCCGGGCGCGAGCCGCGCGCACAGCCGCTCCCAGACGCCGGCGACCTCACCCTCGTCGTACTGCCGCAGCACGTTGGCCGCGCGGATGAGCAACGGCCGCGTGGGGACGGGGATCTCGAACCCGCCGTGCCGGAAGGCGAGCCCCTCGCGCGCGTACGGCTGCGCGGCGGCCACCCGCGCGGGCTCGATCTCGACCCCGACGACCCGCGCGCGCGGCGCGACGGTCCGCAGCCGCCCGAGGAGCTCGACGGCGGTCCATGGCGCGGCCCCGTACCCGAGGTCGACGGCCAGGGGGTCGCGGGCGCGCCGCAGTTCGGCACCGTGGACGGCGGCGATCCACCGGTCCATACGGCGCAACCGATTGGGGTTGGTGGTCCCGCGCGTCACGTTTCCCACCGGGCGGGAGAGGGCGCGGGCGGTCATGACCAAGAGGGTAAACAGTGACGCAACCGCAGAAGGCGCGCCACCCCCCTCCGCCCCCCTCACGCGCCCCGACCCTCACGCACCCCGCCCTCGAACGGTTGAGCGACGTCAGGTAATACGTAGGTAAAATTCACCTCCCCCGGAATGGGAACCCGTGCCCCGCTGTTGCAGACCTGGAGGACCCCCACGTCCTCCCGAAGGCATGCCCGCACAAGGAGGACCGCCACGTGAGCCAGTACGTCAGCAGGCTCCTGCGCTCCCGCCGCCCCCGCCGCGTCGCCATGCTCTCCGTGCACACCTCGCCGCTCCACCAGCCCGGCACCGGCGACGCCGGCGGCATGAACGTCTACATCGTGGAGCTCGCGCAGCGCCTCGCCGCGATCGACATCGAGGTGGAGATCTTCACCAGGGCCACCGCCGGCGGCCTCCCGCCCGCCGTGGAGCTGGCCCCGGGCGTCCTCGTGCGGCACGTGGACGCCGGCCCCTACGAGGGGCTCGCCAAGGAGGAGCTCCCGGCCCAGCTGTGCGCCTTCACGCACGGCGTGATGCAGGCCTGGGCCGGCCACCGCCCCGGCTACTACGACCTCGTCCACTCGCACTACTGGCTCTCCGGGCACGTCGGCTGGCTCGCCGCCCAGCGCTGGGGCGTCCCCCTCGTGCACGCCATGCACACCATGGCCAAGGTCAAGAACGCCAGCCTGGCCGACGGCGACACCCCCGAGCCCGCCGCCCGCGTCATCGGCGAGACCCAGATCGTGTCCGCCGCCGACCGGCTGATCGCGAACACCTCCGAAGAGGCCGACGAACTCGTCCACCACTACAGCGCCGACCCCGCGAAGGTCGCCGTCGTCCACCCCGGCGTCAACCTCGACCGGTTCTGTCCCGCCGACGGCCGCGCGGCCGCCCGCGCCCGCCTGGACCTCCCGCAGGACGCCCTGGTCCCGCTCTTCGCGGGCCGCATCCAGCCGCTGAAGGCCCCCGACATACTGCTGCGTGCCGTGGCCGTCCTCCTCGACGAGCGCCCCGAACTCCGCTCCCGGATCGTCGTGCCGATCGTCGGCGGCCCCAGCGGCAGCGGCCTCGCCAAGCCGGAGGGCCTGCAGAAGCTGGCCGCGCGGCTCGGCATAGCGGACGTGGTGCGGTTCCGGCCGCCGGTCGGGCAGGAGCGGCTCGCGGACTGGTTCCGGGCCGCCTCCGTCCTCGTGATGCCCTCCTACAGCGAGTCCTTCGGCCTGGTGGCGATAGAGGCGCAGGCGGCGGGCACCCCCGTTCTGGCCGCCTCCGTCGGCGGGCTGCCGGTGGCCGTACGGGACGGCGAGACCGGCTTCCTGGTGCGCGGCCACGATCCCGCCGAGTACGCGCGCGTGCTGAGCCGTTTCGCCGACGACCCGTCCCTGGCGGACCGTTTCGGCAGTGCCGCCGCCCGGCACGCCCGGTGCTTCGGCTGGGACACGGCGGCCGCCGCCACCGCCGACGTCTACCTGGCCGCGACCCAGTCCCACCGCCGTCGCGTACGCTCGGCCCATGGGTGATGCTTCACAGGAACAGCGGGCGGCGCAGGTCATCGAGGGCGTCCTGAAGGACGCCGAACTGGAGTGGGCGAGCCCCGAGTCCGGCACCTACGTCGTGCAGCTCCCCGGCACCCGCAAGCTGAAGACCACCGTCTCGCTCCTGGTCGGCCGTCACTCGCTCTCCCTGAACGCCTTCGTCATCCGCCACCCCGACGAGAACGAACCGGCCGTGCACCGCTGGCTCCTGGAGCGCAACCTGCGGCTGTACGGCGTGAGTTACGCCGTCGACCGGCTCGGCGACGTCTACCTCACCGGCAGGCTCCCGCTCGGCTCCGTCACCGCCGACGAGATCGACCGCCTGCTCGGCCAGGTCCTGGAGGCCGCGGACGGCGCCTTCAACACCCTCCTGGAGATGGGCTTCGCCTCCTCGATCCGCAAGGAGTACGCGTGGCGGGTGTCGCGCGGCGAGTCGACGCGGAACCTGGACGCGTTCACTCATCTGATCGAACGCCCCGCTGACTGACCTCTGCACGACTCTTTCGTAGTCCGCGATCGCCGTGGCATGCTCACGCTCGACGCAGATCTGAACGTCGTTCACATCCATGACTGACTCGCATGGAAGGGCGTACGGAATGAGTACCGCGCACCACGGCATGACCAGACGCACCCTGCTCGCTGGCGCCACCGCGGTGGCCGCGACCGCGGTGGCGGGTGCCGGCACCGCCCGCGCCTCCGACGCTCAAGCCCCCGGTCTCTGGCGCGAGTTCGTACGGACGCCCTTCACCCACCCACAGATCCCGTACGTCGGACGGGCCGGCGCCGCACGCATCCGCCGGCTCCCCGTGGTGACCGACGTACGCGCCCACGGCGCCGTGGCCGACGGCGTCACGGACTGCGCCCCCGCGATCAACCGTGCCATCGCCGCAGCCGCCAGGGCCGGCGGTGGCACGGTCGCCATCCCGCCCGGCACCTTCCGCATCGACGGCCTGATCCAGCTCGGGTACGACAACGTGGTGCTGCGCGGCGCGGGCAGCGGCCGTACCACCCTGTATGCGACGAAGAGTCTCACCGAGCTGATCGGCCCCTACGGCTCCCGCTACGGCGGCACCAAGTCGGCGTGGTCCTGGGCGGGCGGCCTGATCTGGCTGGCGCCCAAGGCCCGGTGGGACTCCCTGGTGGCCGCCGTCCGGGCGCAGGCCTGGCCGTTCGAGGGCTGGACCGGCAACAAGCGCGACGAGTGGCAGCCGCTGACGCCGGTGGCGCCGGCCCACCGGGGCGACTGGACGGTCACCGTCGCCGACGCCTCCCGGCTCCGCCCCGGCCGCCTGGTCCTGCTCCGCGTCTCCGACGACACCGCCCACACCCTCCTCCAGCACATGTCGGGCGGCGGTCCGGGCCCCGCGGCCTACTACTGGGAGGACAAGACCAAGCTGCTGTCCTACGTCCCGTACGAATGGCCCGTCCGCGTCACCGCCGTCCGCGGCCGCCGGGTGACCCTGGAACGCCCGCTCCCGGTGGACCTGCGCCCCGAGTGGAACCCCCAGTTCACCACCCATGTGAGGGAGTTGACCGGATCCGGGGTCGAGGGCCTCACCCTGGACGTGAGGGAGACCCCGCAGTCCCCGCACCTCCTCGACAAGGGCTACAACGGGGTCGTTTTGCAGTGCGCGTACGACTGCTGGGTGGACGACGTCACGGTCCGCAACGTCGACAACGGCTTCGGCCTGGTCGCCGCCTCCGCCTGCACCCTGCGCCGCACCCGGGTCGGCGGCCGGGGCGAACACCACCCCTACTTCTGCCGCGAGGGCTCCCACGACAACCTCGTCGAGGACTTCACGATCGAACAGCGCACGGTCCCGGCGCCGTCCGACACCCAGTTGCACGGCATCAACGTCGAGGGCCTGTCGTCCCACAACGTCTGGTCACGCGGCGAGATGCAGATGGGCACCTTCGACTCCCACCGGGGCCTGCCCTTCGCGAACGTCCGCACCGACATCACGGTGGACAACAACGGCCGGCACGGCGGCGACGCCAACGCGGGCCCGTTGTTCGGAGCCCGGTTCACCCACTGGAACGTACGCGTGACCAACGGCAGGGCGGGCCTGATGCGCCTCGACGGCCTCGCCCCGTACTCCGCCACCGTCGGCCTCAACACGGTCACCGACTTCGACCAGATCGACGTACCGGACTTCACCGGCGACCTGCACTCCCGCCTCGACCTGTACGGCACCTGGGACGCGGTACGGCCACGGAACCTGTACGAGGCTCAGCGCGCGCTGTCCCGGTAGCGCCCCGGGGTCACCCCCACCAGCCTCTTGAAGTGCCGGGTCAGGTGGGCCTGGTCGTAGAAGCCGGTGGCGGTGGCCGTCTCGCCGGGCGGGACGCCGTCGAGCAGCAGCCGACGGGCCCGGCCGACCCGGCGGGACATCAGGTACTGGTGCGGGGCGATGCCGTACGCGCCGCTGAACGCGCGTACCAGATGGGCCGGATGGGCGTACAGCAGCCGGGCGGCCTCCTCCAGGGCGAGCCCCTCGGTGACCCGTTCGTCGAGGAGTTCGCGCAGGGTGCGGGCGAGCGCCGGGTCGGGGCGCCGCCGGGTCTCCGGGCGGGTCCCCGGCCGGGTCTCCCGCCGGGGGCGGAGCAGGTCGCGCAGCCGTTCGCCGATGAGGGTGAGCCGGCTCTCTGCCTCCAGCTCGTCGCCGGGGCGGGCGAGCGCGGTGTGCAGCCGGCCGACGCGCTGCCGCAGCAGGGGGTCGCGCAGGTCGGGGCCGTCGACGGCGGCCCCGATGAGGTCGTCGCCGAGCAGCGCCCCGTCCAGGTAGACCACCCGCTTGCGGAAGCCGTCCGCGGTGGCCGGGGAGCCGTTGTGCGGCACGTGCGGGGGCAGCAGCGAGACCGTGTCGCCCGGGGTGCCGTGCTCGTGCCGGTCGAGGTCGTACCGTACGGCGCCGTCGTCCACGATGAGCAGCGTCCAGGCGTCATGGACGTGCATCGGATAGGCGTACCCGGTGAAGCGCGCGTGGAAGACCTCGGTGACGCCCGGGACCCGGGGCCGCCACGCGGTGACTTCCTGGGTGGCGGGCTGCCGGGCGGTGGCGGGCTGCCGGTTGGCCATGCAAACAACGTACAAGACGAGGTCGTACGACGATCGGCAGTCTCATGCCATGAGTTCCATGAGTTCCTTGAGTTCCACGGGCACCGAACCCGTCCGTTTCGACACGAAGATCGCCGTACTGCTGCGCGAGGATCTGGAGCCCTGGCAGCGCCTCAACGTCACCGCGTTCCTGGTCAGCGGAGTGGGCCTGAGCGTCCCCGAGGTGGTCGGGGAGCCCTACGAGGACGCCGACGGGGTGGCGTACCTGCCGATGTTCCGGCAGCCGGTGCTGGTCTTCGAGGGGACGAAGGAGACGCTGAGGGCGGCGCACGAGCGGGCCCTGAGCCGGGCGCTGTTCCGTGCCGTCTTCACCGCGGACCTGTTCACGACCGGTAACGACCGCGACAACCGCGCGGCGGTCCGTGCCGTACCCACCGCCGAGCTGGACCTGGTCGGGCTCGCCGTGTACGGGCCGCGGAACGGGGTGGACAAGGTGCTGAAGGGGGCGCGGATGCACCCGTGACTGCGCCGACCGGAGGAATCGCATGGCGTGACCGGGTGAGCTGATCATTGTATTTGACCATCATCTTCGCGAATGTCGCATCTCAGAAACATGCGATACCTCCGATTCCCCAGCTCGGCCGTGGTCGCGGCGGCGATCGTCACCTGTGCGGCGGGCGGACCGGCAGCGGCCGGCGACGACTCCTCGGCCACACCGGTCGCCTGCAACTCGACGGCGTTGACGACCGCCGTCGCCACCGCGTCACCGGGGGAGGTCCTGTCCCTCGCCGCCGGCTGCACCTACCGGCTGACCGCTCCCTTCAGCACCGGTGACGGTCTGCCGGTCGTCGACCAGAAGCTCACGATCCGGGGCAACGGCGCGACGATCGTCCGTTCCGGGAACCCGCCCGCCACCTTCCGGATCTTCCACGTCGCCGAGGGCGGCAACCTCCGGCTGGAGGACCTCACCGTCCGCGGCGGCAGCACCGACGGGGACGGCGGGGGAGTGCTCGTCGACAGTCGCGGCAGGCTCACACTGTCCGGCGTCGACGTGATCGACAACACCGCCACCGGCAACGGGGGCGGGGTGGCGGTGTCCCCGAACGCCACGGCGGTCGTCCGCAACGGCTGGGTGGCGTTCGACAACGCGGCCGACGGGGGCGGGGTCTACAGCGCCGGCACGCTGAGCGTGCAGGGCACCGAGTTCAGCCGCGACCACGCCCGGAGCGTCGGCGGCGCGCTCTACCTGGCCGCCGGCAACACCTTCGTCGACGCGAGCCTCATCAGGCGCAACACGTCCGCCTGGCGGGGCGGTGGGGTCGCCGTCAGCGGCAGCGCGTCACTGGAGGTCAGCGGGAGCAAGGTCGCGAACAACACGGCGGCCGGTGACGAGGGCGGCGGGATCTGGAACCTGTCGCGGCTGCGGCTGACGAAGACCGAGGTCGTCGGCAACGTCGTCGGAGGCACGGCGGGCGTCGGCGGCGGCATCTACAACGCCACGGGCAACGCCGTGCTCGTCCTCGAGGACAGCGAGGTCCTCACCAACAGCGCGAACGGCAACGGCACCTCCCGGGCCGGCGGCATCTACAACGACGCCGGACACGTCACCCTCGATCACACCGACGTCCGCGACAACGCCTCCAGGGTGGCTCCCGGAGGCGTCTACACCACCAACCAGTTCGCGGTCCGCGATGCGACGATCACCCGGAACACCCCGACCAACTGCGCGGGCAGCCCCGTCACGGTCACGGGCTGCACGGACTGACCCGACCCGACCCGACCGGGCCGACGCCCGCCAGGCCTGCGGCTGGGGTGCTGGGGTGCTGGGGTGCTGTGCCGGATGTGCCGTCCGTCAGGTGTGCAGCCGGGGTGCTGTGCGGGGGCTGTGACCGCGAGCGGGGCGCCGTCCGCCAGGCCCGTACCTCGGCTGCCGTGGGCGGGGGCGACCGTGAGCCGGGCGGTGGTCGTCAGGCGCATGCCTCGGCCGCCGCCTCCGCCCCGCCCGCAGCCGCTGCCTCCGCCCCGCCCGCAGCCGTGTTCCTCGCTCCGGCCGCAGCCGCAGCCGCGTTCGTCGCCCCGGCCGCAGCCGCAGCCGCGTTCGTCGCGCCGCCCTCCACCGCGTCCGCGTTGGGCGCGACCGACGCGTCCTCCTCCGGAAGGCGGCGCATCAGCAGCCCGTACCCGAGCGCGGCCCCCGTACCGACCACTGCGCACAGCCCCCACAGCCACCGCGCCCCGAACCGGTCGATCACGACACCGGACATCAGCGGCGCGATGAGCGCGGCGGCGGACCAGGACAGCGTGTACATCCCCTGGTAGCGCCCCCGCCCGTGGACCGGCGAGAGCCGTACCACGAGCCCGGTCTGGGTCGGCGCGTTGACGATCTCCGCGAGCGTCCACACGCACACGGTGAGCGCGAACACCCCGACCGACCCGGCGAAGGCGGTGAGCCCGAAGCCGTACCCCGCGAGCAGGGACGACACGACGAGCAGGGACCGCGGATCGCGGTGCTCGATGACGCGCGTGACCGGAATCTGCAGCACCACGATCAGCACGCCGTTCACGGCGATGGCCATGCCGTAGTCGGCGGGCGTGAACCCGGCCCGGCCCATGGCCACCGGCAATCCGACGGACCCCTGCTGAAAGACCAGCGCGACGAGGAACGACAGCCCGACGACGGCCATGTACCGGCCGTCGCGCACCACGCTCCCGAGGCCGACCTTCTCGGCCTCCTTGACGGTGCGCTGCGGCCGGGACTCGGGCAGCTTGAGGAAGACGAGGACCGCGCACAGGGCGGTCATCCCGGCCTCGACGAGGAACCCGGCGCGATAGCTGACCTCGGCGACGAACCCGGCGCCCACGGACGAGAAGGCGAACCCGAGGTTGATGGCCCAGTAGTTGAGCGAGAACGCCCGCACCCGGTCCTCGGGCCTCACGATGTCGGCCATCATCGCCTGCACGGCGGGCCGGGAGGCGTTGGAGGCCATGCCGACGAGGAAGGCGACGGCGGCGATGGCGACGGGGTCCTGCACGAACCCGAGCAGCGCGACGGCACCGGCGGTGGCGCTCTGCGCGACGAGCAGAGTGGGCCGCCGTCCCAGCCGGTCCGCCATCACCCCGCCGCCCAGCGAGGACACGACGCCGCCCAGCCCGTGCAGCGAGGCGACGAGCCCGGCGTACGAGGCGCTGTACCCCCGGTCCAACGTGAGGTAGAGGGCCATGTACGTGGCGACGAAGGCGCCCAGCCGGTTGACGAGGGTGCTGGTCCACAGCCACCAGAACTCCCGGGGCAGGCCGGAAACCGTCTCCCGGACGGCGCGGCGCAGGACGGCGGACGGCATGGTTCCCCCAGGGCAAGAAGTAAGTGGTGCGAGGCTTGAACGGAACTTACTGACCCCTCGCTCTCCTGAGCCACTCAATTAACAAATGCAGTCAACTGTCCGCCCCCTGGGACGTCCCCCTGCCGTCGGCTCCCCGGCCCGAACACGTCGATTACGCTCTAACCCATGGCCGACGCACCGTACAAGCTGATCCTCCTCCGCCACGGCGAGAGCGAGTGGAACGCGAAGAACCTGTTCACCGGCTGGGTGGACGTCAACCTCAACGAGAAGGGCGAGAAGGAGGCAGTCCGCGGCGGTGAGCTCCTGAAGGACGCCGACCTCCTGCCCGACGTGGTCCACACGTCCCTCCAGAAGCGCGCGATCCGCACGGCGCAGCTCGCCCTCGAGGCGGCCGACCGCCACTGGATCCCGGTCCACCGCAGCTGGCGCCTGAACGAGCGCCACTACGGCGCGCTCCAGGGCAAGGACAAGGCGGCGACCCTGGCCGAGTTCGGCGAGGAGCAGTTCATGCTCTGGCGCCGCTCGTACGACACCCCGCCCCCGCCGCTGGCCGACGACTCGGAGTTCTCCCAGTCCGCCGACGCCCGCTACGCCTCCATCCCGCCGGAGCTGCGCCCCCGCACGGAGTGCCTCAAGGACGTCGTCGTCCGCATGCTCCCGTACTGGTACGACGGCATCGTCCCCGACCTCCTGGCCGGCCGCACGGTCCTGGTCGCCGCCCACGGCAACAGCCTCCGCGCCCTGGTCAAGCACCTGGACGGCATCTCGGACGCCGACATCGCGGGCCTGAACATCCCCACCGGCATCCCCCTCTACTACGAACTCAACCCCGACTTCACCCCGACCACCCCCGGCGGCCGCTACCTCGACCCGGAAGCCGCAGCAGCGGCCATCGAGGCGGTCAAGAACCAGGGCAAGAAGAAGTAAGCCCGCACGAACAAGCCCCCTACCTGCGGTTTCTCCGCGAGTAGGGGGCTTGTTGCTGCCTCTGGGCCGTCTCTGGGCCGTCAGGGCGATGGGGCCGCACGCTCTCCGGGCTCCGGCTCCTGTCTCCACTCCGCTCTGGCGCCGGCGCTCCGGAGCACAGCGACAGCGGACTGGGCCCTGTATGCGGACAGACCCCCAAGGAGGGTGACGGGCGCCTGGCGCGCCAGGTCCCGGCTGTGCCACAAGCTCTGCCCGGTCACCTTGCGCACTGCCAGGATCACATCCATCTCGCGGGCTCCGCAGTCCACGAGCACCACCTCGTGGGACGGGTCGTCGCAGATCAGCGTGTAGTACTCCGTGGACTCTTCGTCGGACATCTCGCCCTCCTGCCTCAGCGAACGGGAGCGTATGCGCCCTCGAAGATGGCAGCCACGGCTTTTCGGGTGCGCTCCTGGCTCGACGGCATGAGGTGCGCGTACACGCGAAGAGTCAGGCCGGGGTCCGAGTGGCCCAGGTACTCGGCGAGGGCCTTGATGCTCTCTCCGGCGTCCAGGAGGACCGATGCGTAGAAGTGGCGCAGGGCGTGCATGCCGTTCTCGCGGGACTCGGCGTACGACCCGCCCGGCTTCCGCTCGGGGATCACGCCAGCCGAGGCGAGGGCCCGCTTCCACACCTCCTCGTTGAGGGACGTACGCCAGACGTGCCCGCCCCGCGGCCCGGTGAAGATCAGCCGCTTGGTCACCGGAGGCCCGTCGGCCACCTTCCACGGCAAGGTGATCTCGACCGGCGGGAAACGCTTCATGTGGGCCCGCAGTGCATCGGCGACCGGCGCGGGAAGGGGTACGTCCCGCAGCTTGCCGCCTTTGGGCGGAGCGAACACCGCCTTGCTCCGACTCAGCTTGAGCTGCTGGACCACGTGAAGTGTGTCCGAACCGAAGTCGATGGCGTCGACGGCGACGCCGAGGATCTCGCCTTGGCGGAGCCCGCAGCCGGCACCCAGGTCGACCATGGCTTGGAAGCGCTCGGGCATGCCGGCGCGGACGGCGAAGAGCCGTTCCGTTGTCCAGGGGGCGACCCGCTTGGTGTCGACTGTGGGCGGCCGGACCGAGCGGGCTGCGCACGGGTTGCGCGGAAGGTGTCCGTCGTCCACCGCCGCACTCAGCGCGGCACGAACGTTGGAGTAGATCGTCCGGGCGTACGAGCCCCGGACACCGTTCTCCTGGAGCTTCCGCACCCAGTCGCGGATATGGGCGGGCTGGAAGGAACCGAGCGGCCGCGATCCCAGATGAGGGAAGGCGTGCAGGCGGAGTTGCGACTCCATCGAGGCCTGTGTGTTGGGGTCCGCTCCCTGCGTCTCCACCCAGGTTTCCGCGTACTGCTGGAAGGTGATCCGTGCCGCGCGCGGGTCGATGTACTGCCCGCGCGCCATGTCCGCCTCGATGTGGGCGAGCCACTGTTCGGCGAGTCGCTTTTGCCGGTCGGGGAAGCTCTTTGACTTCTCCGTGCCGTCCGGACCGACGTACCGGGCCCGGTAGCGCATGCCGGTGCCGTAGCGCTCGGTCTTGACCTTGCGGTCCTTGCCGTCCTGTCCGACCTCGGTTCTGTACCAGCGGTCTTGGATGTGTCCGGCCATCAGGCAGCCGCCCCCTCACGCTGCGAGTCCACCCAGGCCCGAACGTCGGCCGGGTCGAAGCGCAGGTGCCGACCGACACGGAAGCCACGGGGCCCAGTGCGCTTGCGGCGCCACTGGTACACCGTCTCGACGCTGGGCAGCTCGAACATCTCCACCAGGTCCTCGGGGGTCAGGTACCGCGCGGGCAGGGTGCGCGGTTCGGTGGCCACGTCGGCCAGGGCGAGGCGGCGGCTAGCCACGGGTGGGTTCTCCTTCGGTTCCGGGGGTTGGTTCGAGGGATGCGGACAGCCAGGCTTCGGCGTCGGAGAGCCCGGTGCCGGCGAAGACCCAGTGCGCGAGGACGTACGTTGTCCCGGGCGCGTTTTCGGGTGTGGTGGTCGCTGCCGCCTGTGCTCGGCGCCATTCGGCGCGGGCGTCGCGGAGAGCGCCGAGGGTGGTGGAGTAGCGGCGGGATTTGGTGGAGAAGTGGCCGCGGAAGCCGAGCATGTGAGCCCAGGCACGCAGGCGGAGGTGTTCGAGGCTCTTGCGGGCGCCGAGGGTCCAGGCGGTTCGGATGAGGCGGCGGGCGTGGTCGCTGATGCCGAGCTGAGCGAGTTCGGCGGCGAACTTCAGCGGCCGGTCGAGAGCGCCCGTGGCGGTCTCAGCGCCCTTGGTGGCGTACTTCGCGATGTACGAAGCAACGGCCCGTTCGGTGAGTTCCTGGTCGTCGTTGAAGTCGGCGGATCGGATGGTTCGGACGTCGAGTTGGCGGCCGAAGGTGAAGGTGTGGGTGCGGCCGTCGAGGGTCGGGCCGTCGACGCGGACCTTGGCAGCGGCCGTTTGGATGGCGTCGGTGAGGAGTTCGGCGGTGGCCCAGGGCGGGGGTGGGGTGTCGCCGCCGTTCGGGCCGTCGAGGCGGATGACGGCGTGGAAGTGGACGGCGCCGCGCTTTTGGTATTCGGCGACCTTGGCGAAGGAGAGGCGGGCGTGGTCGCGGAGGCGGCGCTGTGAGAGGCCTGCGCGCTTGGCTACTTCCCGCCGGAGGTAGATCGAGAAGCGCTGCCAGAGGGCGCCCGCGTGGGCGTTCCAGAGGACGGCGGCTTCGTAGTCGTAGGTGTCGGGGTCGAGTGGGGTGCCGAGGGCGTCGTCGTCCTGGTCGTGGTGGGTGCCGCAGCGGCAGGGGCGGTTGTCGGTGCGGCGGTTGTGGACGGGGCCGAAGCCAGGAGCGGTGAAGGTGGCGAAGACGCGGGGGTGGGTGGCGACGTGTTCGGGGGTGCCCTTGCCGCCGCGGAGTCCGGTGGTGATCAGGTGGAAGGTGTCGCGGCGGTAGACCTCGGCGCAGGCCGGGCAGCGGGTGGTGCGGCGGTTGTTGCAGCGGACGAGGAGTTGGCCGGCGGGCAGGTCGGTGGAGTCGAGGTGCTGGAGGATGCGGCCGATCTCGCCGGTGGTGGTGTCGACGTCGTACTCGGTGCGGTGGCCGTCGAGGCGGATGGGGTTGGTGCAGCCGCCGAGGCCGGAGAGTTGGCGGAGGATACCGGGCAGGGTGCCGCCTGCGGCGAGGTTGGTGAGTTCGCGCAGCGGGGGCGGGGTGGTGCGGGTGAAGATGGCGGGCTCCTTCTGGCTGGCTCGGTCAGGGGGTGACGGGCCCCGGGGCGGCCGGATGCTTGGCGGTGTCGTGGCCGCCCCAGGGGTCGGGCACGGTTCAGCGCCGGTTGTGTTCGCGCAGCAGGGAGCGCAGGACCACGGCGGCGATGGCCACGGAGATGGCCGAGACGGCAACGGCGGTCAGGAGCGCGGTGAGGACCACGCCGCCCGTGAGCACGGCGACGACGGCGCCGGTGCTGACGGAGACGGCCGGGAGTGCGGAGCGCCGGGTGGGGGCCGGGTCGGTCGGGGTGTGGGTGTGTGCGGGCGGCGGGGTGGGGCTGTCGGGGTACTTGGGCAGGAACACGGTCAAGACTCCTTATCTACTCGTCTAGGCATGTGAGCCGTTTATGACGGTCACGCCGGAACGGGTGCCGGATTCGATGGCGGGGGCGAGGAAGGTGTGGGAGAGCCAGAAGCCGAAGAGGGCGACCAGGACGACGATCCAGGTGCGGACGCCGAGGTACTTGACGGCCGCCCAGGCGAAGAAACCGAGGACGACGACGAGCGGAAGGTTGAGGGTCACGGGGCGCAGGGTCCTTTCAGCGGACGGGGCAGCGGTGGGTGCGGGCGGCGAGTTCGGCGGCGGCGCGGCTGTCGTAGTCGGCGGAGAAGCCACAACGCGGGGCGGTGCAGGCGGCGGTGTGCTTCTCGCGGCCCCGGTCGTCGTAGGCGGTGCCGACCTGGACGGGACCGATCCGGATGACGTTGCGGAAGCGGCGGTTGGCTGGCAAGAGAGGTGTCCTTCCCTTTGATCGCTTGCCTGTTGGGCGTGACGACGTGTAGATAGGCGGCATGTCACAAGGGGCACGGCGGCTCGCCGCCTTCGGTACGGCCGCGTTGGTACTTGGGCTCGCGTGTGTTGGGGGAAGGTGGTGGGTGGGCGAGTCCTGGGCCACCGTGATCACCACGTGCTGCCTTGAGGTCATGATCATTTCGGCCGTTGTCGGAACGCGGCGAGCGCTGAGGAAGCGATAACCCCCTCATCGGCATTCGCCTCAGAGCTGCGCAGCAACGGCTTCGGCCATGGGGGCCGGGACGCCGAGGCGGGCGCGGAGGGTCGGTGTGTCGATCGGGGTACCGGTGCGGGTGTGGTGTTCGGCGGCGACCTTTCGGGCGTGGTCGACCAGGGCGGCCGGGACCGGGACGGGCGGCTGTTCCGGCGGCGCCTCGATGGCGGGTTGGACAGGCGGCGGGGCTGGTGTGGCTTCGGGCTCGTGCTCCTGGTCCTCGATGACGTCGGCGCCGACCTCTTCGGTGGCTGCTTTCGGCGCTGAGTGGGCGAGGAGGGTGCCGCCGAGGAAGGCGACGGCGGGCCATCCGGCGACGAGGATTCGTAGCCAGGCGGGGACGTCGTCCAGGTCGAGGAGGCCGGCGGTGGCGACGTTCGCTCCGAGGGATGCGACGAGGGCGATGACGAACCAGCACCAGGCCGCCGCTTTGGCCGTCCCGGAGCGGAGTCGACGCCATGCGGCGACAAGCAGCAGGTCAACGCTGATCGGGTAGGCCCAGGCTTTCCACCCGTCCTGCCCGGCCGCCGTGGCTACGTCATGGAGGTGGGCGAAGGACAGCGCGGCAGCAATGAGCGCTTGGACCAACACCGCGTCGACACGGCCGAGGTGGACGCGCACGGTCCGGCTCCTTTCGGTTTCGGGCATGGGAGGGGTAGGGAAATGGCGCGAGGCGGTCACGCCGACCGTTGCGAGGAAGGGACGACGGTCAGTCGGTCACCGGACGTGGCCGGACGACCGGGGCCGGAGTCTCGACCAGGTGTACGGGCACGTGAGGCCGGAAGGGCTTGAGCGAAGGCAGGTCGGGCACCAGGTCCGCCGCCTCCCGGCAGGACCCGGCGGCATCACCGAGGGAGAGGTACGGGGTGCGGATGCGGGACCAGCCGCCGGAGGTGTCGCCCGCGACGGCGAGACCGGGCAGCTCAGGAGCGATGGCACAGGCGGCGAAGACCGCTTCGGGAGCGATGTCGCCGAGGGCCATCTTGGCGGAGGCTTCGTCGTTGACACGGTGGCACACGCGGCCGGTGAGCTGGGCCCGGAGCATGGTGGCGCCCTTGCCGAGTTCGGCGCCGAAGCGCTGCCCGCACACCTCCAGGTAGATGCCGGCGGCGCGGCCGAGCTGGGCGAGACGGATGAGCTGGGTGACCATGTCGTCCCGCCGTTCCTCGTCCTTGCGGGTCGCGGTGAGGAAGAGTTCGGCCACCTCGTCAACGAACAGGACGATAGGCACGGGGCGTTCGCTCTCCGGCAGGCCCCAGATGTCGGAAGTGATCTCCTCGTCCGGGGTGCCGGGTGCGATGCCCTGCCGTTCCTTGATCAGGTCGTATCGATCCTCCATTTCCTTGACCAGGACGGGCAGCAGCTCGGCAGCTTCGTCCGGGTCGGTGGCGAGAGCCGAGAGTCGGGCTGAGAACGGCGCCAGTTCGACGCCCCGCTTGCAGTCGATTCCGACGAGTGCGACGGGCTGAGGGGCGAGTCCGGTGATGAGGTGCCGGAGGTACATGGACTTGCCGGACAGGGTTGCGCCGAGGGTGAGTTGGTGGGGAACGGTGCGGTAGTCGCGGACGAAGGGCATGGCATCCTCGCGCAGCGCCACCGGCACCTTGAGGAACCCACCGCCGGTCTTGCGGGGCATGCGTACCCGCCGCAGGACGTCGTAGCCGACGAGCCGCAGTTCCACGACACCCGGCTTCACCGTGGTGACGTAGACGGCATGCACTCCCCAGGCGTGCCGCAACCGCTCGGCCGAGGCGGCGACGTCGGCGGGTTCCTGCCCCGGAGCGAGCCGGAGGCGAAGCCGCAGCCCGGTCGAGGTGGGACGGATGATGCCCCGGCGGGGCGGGACCGCCCGGACTTCCCGCCGGGTGGTGGCTTTGACGGCGAGGACCCGCAGCCGGGAGGGCGCGACGGTCAGTCCGCAGGCTTCCATGACGGAGCCGTACGTGCTGAGCAGGCGGACCGTGGACATCGGGCCGCCGACGGCGGACCAGTAGGCCGCCGGGTGCTTGGCCCGGGTGTACGCGGCCCCACCGCTGAGCGCGGCGACAGGACCACCCACCTCCAGGAGCGTTGTCAGGTCGGTCATCAGGCGGTGGCCCCCATGGCGGCCGGGAACGCGGCCGGTGTGACGGCGGCGGCGCGATAGGCGATGCCGTGACGCTGCTGCCCGTTGAACACGGACTCCCATGGCCGGGCGACGAGGCCGGGGAGCGAGACCGGCGCACCGAGGTTCAGCCCCTCGGAAACGCCGCCCTCCGGCACGGTGACCTTGATCAGGGAGGACTCCCCGTCCTCGATGTAGACGACGCCGATGGTCATCAGCGCCTCCCCGCTCACCGCGTCCTTGGCGATCTCGCCGGTCTGGCGGTCGCGGACCTTCGGCTCGGGAGCCTCGGTCAGCAGGATCGTGGCGGCGGTGGTCTCCACACGGATGGTGCGCACGAAACACTTCCTATCTACTCGTCTATACATGTAGCGGTCCGCGAACCCGATCTCTCGGGCTCACGACGATCACCTTGCCACACAACTTGCCCACTCGTCTATACGAGTATGCGTGTTGGGGTGTACGAGTTCGGAGAGCTGCGCCCGCGCACCACCGCAAACCGTGACGATCAGGTCGCCGGGAGCTGATACGACAGGACGTAGGCGTCCGCCGCCATGACCGTGTCGCAGACCTCGACTGGCCGTCCTTCGATGTCGAAGGCGGTACGGATCAGGTGAATGACCGGCACGCCGGAGGCCAGTCGGAGCGTCTTCACTTCGTCGGGCGAAGGCATCCGCGCACGGATCTCCTCCTCGAAGTGGTCGAGTCGGTGGCCCAGCTCTTCGAGGCGGGCGTAGATGCCGCCGGGGCCGGGGTTGGGTTCGGCGATCTGGGTGCCGCGGGCGATGTCGAGGGGGAGATACGAGGTGGCGAACTCGACCGGCCGGCCGTCGAGGAGGTACCGCCGCCGCCGGGCGAGCACGCGCCGCACGGACCCGAGCCGCGTGGAGACGTCCTGACTGGCCTTCTCTTCCTTCACTTCAAGGCTGTCAACCTGAGGGTGACTGCCGGCCGCATCCGCCTCCACGATGAACGCGGACTTCCCCTGCTCCCGATGCCGCCGGGCGAACCGGTCGGAGGCGAGCCGCCGCACGGGGGGCCGGGGCCGCACGAACACACCCTTCCCATGCTCGGCATGGACGAGCCCTTCCCCCTGGAGGATGGAGAAGGAGTTCCGGACCGTCATCCGGGAGACTCCGTAGTGCTCGACAAGCTCAGCCTCTGAGGGCAGCTTCTCGCCCTCGCCGAATCGCCCACGGTCGATGGCTTCGCGCAGCTGGTCGGCGATCTGCCTAAAGACCGCACGATCGCTCGTGGGGTCGAGATCTCCGAGGAGGCCCGAAGGAAGAGCAGGGCTCACTTGTACTCCTTTAGGTATCTAGACGAGTGGGCGAGTGTTGTTGCTACGGTGGAGAGCCTAGCCAGCCGAGAGGGCCGAGGAACGTGAGCACAGAACGCCCGCACTCCGTGAGCGTCGCCGGGGTCGTCATAGACACCCGCGGCCGGGCCCTCCTGATCCAGCGCCGGGACAACGGCAAGTGGGAACCGCCGGGCGGTGTCCTCGAACGCGAGGAGACCATTCCCGAGGCCCTGCAACGCGAAGTCCTCGAAGAGACCGGCATCAAGATCGTCCTTCCGGCGGCCCTGACCGGCGTCTACAAGAACATGACGGGCCTGATCGTCTCCCTGGTCTTCCGCTGCGAGGCAGCCGACGGCACGCCCACGACCGGCGACGAGACCCGCGCACTGCGCTGGGCCACCCGCGAAGAAGTCTCCGAGCTTGCCGACGAGGCATACGCCATCCGCGTCCTGGACGCGATGGACGCGGCGTCTCCACCTGCGATCCGCGCCCACGATGGCGTGAAACTCGTCTAGCCCGAACCCGCTGCACATGGCGGCCTACCAGCATGAAGGAACTTGTATGCACGAGTATACGAGTACAGCCCGGGTCTGGGGGCTCAGTTGCCCAGGTTTCCCGGAAGAGGTCAGCCGTGCCCGCCGCTGGACCCGCGACATCCTGCGCGGCTCCCCTTTAGCCGAGGACGCCGAGCTGATCGTGAGCGAGCTGAGCGCGAACGCGATCCTCCACACGGCCAGCGGTCAGGAGTCGGGCAGCTTCCATCTGGCCCTTGCGGTGTCAGCACAGGTGGTCGCGTTGTCGGTCACGGACGAGGGAGCCGCCGGCACAGCACCGAAGATCAAGCGCCAGGACCAGCAGGCCGAGCACGGCCGAGGCCTGGGCATGGTCAGCGCAATCGCTCATCGCGTCGTCGTCCACGAAAGCGACGGAGGCTACACGGTCACCGCCGAGCTGTTCGCGGGCCAACCGACCGGAAGCCACCCGTGCTGATGGACAAGCCGCAGCGGGGCTACTGGTGCGAGTGCTGGACCGAGGACATCACCGACGGGACGGGATGGCCGGCGCTCCGGGCATCTTTCGACGCCTACTCCGCACCCCAGGCAGACAGATGGGTCGCCATCGCACTCCGCACCATCTCACCGGCACTCGACCCCGACGCGTCTCAGGAAGCGTGGGAGTGGCTGTACGACGGCCGCATAGCGACGAGGAAAGCTCTCCTGCGAGCCGAGTCCTGCACGGTGACAGTCACGCAGGCCAGCACCCGCATCACGTGGGCGATCCGGCCCGTGATCTTCCTGCCGCTGGCACACCGCCAAGGCGTTGAACTCCCTCTCTGCACACACGACTTCAAACCGCACACAGCACCTCAGGCGCCCCACACAACCGACTGAGTTACAACCTTCCTTACAGGTTCAAGCCGGCTGCGCTCCGCTCCGCCGGGCGCGCTCCCGGCTCCGCTGCGGGCGCCGCTCCTGCCTTCGGCCCGCTCCGCCCGCGCTGCGCCGACGCGCGCCCACATGTGGATAGAGCCGGGAGCCATGAGTCGATCACCGCATAGAGCGGCCCACGGCCAAAGACGATGCCTCCGGCGGGGGATCGGCCGGCACCGGGATGGAGGAGGCACCGCCGCCGACTGCGGGTCCGTAGATGGCGTGCGTGGTGGGCTCCCATCCCGTCCACCGCCGACCCAGGCAGAGCCGAGCAGACGCGGCCCAGGGCGTCCAGGTCGTTCGTACAGTGGCGCGCTCCACCTGGACGCCCTGAACCACGCCTGCTCCACGGTGTGTGGGTCGACGGCGGACGGGATGGGAGCTGGGGGAGGTCGTGGGTTGGGTAGGCACGGGGCCTACTCGGCCGTGTCGGTTACTGGACCACTTACGCGCGTAGCGGATTGGTTGTTGGGCTGGTTGTAGTTCTGGTTTCATCTCGGTAGCTTTACAGGTATGGGGCCTCGCGAGATCTATCCGAATCCGCCGCTAGCACTAGCGGTCGTTGAACTACGCCATCCGATCACAGCTGCCCTGAGTGAAGCCGAGCAGGCCGCCCTCAAGGGCTACCTCTCAGAGGTGTTCCCGCTCTCCCGTCCGGCTCCGGGGGCGGTCAGTATGACCGTGACGCCAGCTGGGGTTACCAACGAGCAGACACCGCCCAGCCCTCGCTACATGACGCGCGACAACACCGCGTCGGTTACGTTCCGACTTGACGCCATCGCCGTCGAGACAACTCGGTACGTGAGGCGCAGTGCTCTGCGTGAGCTGTTGCGTCTCGCGGTCGATGCACGTCAGAAGGTCGCAGCCGCCGACGGCGTGACGCGTCTTGGCGTCCGATACGTCAACGAGGTGCGGGCTGGCATTGAAGGTCCTGCCGACTGGGCTCAGTGGATCAACCCCGACCTCACGAACATCGCCAGCCTAGAAGCTGGTACTACTGGACCCGCCCGATCGTGGCAGGGCATGGCTGTCTTCGGAGATCAGCAAGAGGGAGTGGTGCTCCGCCACGGCAACCTAGATGGCTACGCGGTGAACCCCAGCGGTGACCTACGGCGTCCCACTCCGCCTCCAGGGCCCTTCTATCTGATCGACCTCGACAGCTACTGGACCCCGGAAGGTGAGACGCCGACATTCGACTGGGACATCATCGAGTCCAGGTACGACGCTGCTGCGCTGAACGCCCACGCTCTGTTTGAGCAACTGATCACAGACAAGTTCCGCCGGGAGGTCCTACGCCGTGACCAGTGAAACTCGACTTTCCACCCCGGCAACGACTGTGCCGTCATCCAACCTCATCGAACCGGTTGAGCCGGTCACGACAGTCGCCAGCCAACTGGACGAGCTTGCCGAGGAGGCAGGTTCCCTGCGTAGCACCAGCAAGTACATGGCTGAGAGCACGAGTGAACTGCATCAGAGAGTGCTCTTCCAGTCCTGGCAGCACCGCATCAGCGAGCGGGGGAAGCTCGCGCCCAAGGCGCTCCTGGACGAGATCGCTGATCTGGGGTTCGCCTGGCGCGATGTAGCCCGCATGATCGGAGTAAGCGTTGCTGCGGTTCAAAAGTGGCGCCGGGCCGGCGGAGTCACGGGCGAGAACCGCCGGAGGCTCGCCAGCCTGCTCGCGCTGTGCGACGAGATCACGGAGCGTTACCACATTCAGGAAGTGGCGTCCTGGTTTGAGATGCCTCTCACCGCTAGCGCCCCGGTCACACCGATCGATATGTACACCGATGGCCAGCCGCGGTTGGTCCTGGAACATGCGAGCGGGCACAGCGACGAAGAAGAGATCCTCACCGCCTACGACCCGGACTGGCGCGAACGCTACCGGTCGGACTTTGAGGTGTACCTCGAGTCAGATGGCGCCATGTCCATTCGGTCCAAGAAGGCGTGACGAGTGACCCATCAGATGGAGAAGCCGGTAGACCCGGAAGACCTGTATCGGGCCTATGGCGACGACGTAGTATCCGCGCGTCCGATACTTACCGGCGATGTGTTTGATGGCGTGCAGCTCATAGACACGGACGGCACTAAGCAGCACAAGACAGTCATGGTTCTAGACCACCCCTGCTCGCTGCGCACTGACGGCGTGAACTTGATGCCTCGGTTGACCGTTGCCGAGGTCCGTCATCGGCAGCCTGGCAAGTGGGAGGGGTGCTACAACCGCTTCTTCCTGCCCGCCCCCTTCCCTGGGGCAGAAGGGCCGAAGCAGCCGAGCGCCGCGTTCTTCGACGCGTGTTATCACGTCTCACCAGAGCAGCTTGAGGCCGGCACCCGGTTGGCCTGCCTCAGTGACTTTGGGCTCAACCTGCTCCTGCAGCGTCGTGTCCACCACTTCAGTCGCGTCGTCGTTCCAACCTTTGAGTTCCAGAATGCTAATGGAGGGGTCTACGACGAGGCTGACCTGGTCGAGGAGTGGTGCCTGGATCGGGAGGAGGATGGGCTAAAGCCCCTGGAAGCGGCCGCCGAGTGTGTTGCTTGGCTTCGGGAGGAAGAAGACGGAGTGCGGCGCCAAGTGCTCCTCAGGGACCCTCAGAGGCGAAGCAACGTGCGGCGCCAGATGCGTGGCTACCTCCGAGAGGTACGCAAGGGCACGAGTTGAGAGCCTGCGGTCAGGCGGTTGCTGTCTGACATCAACCGCCGACACCAACAGCGGCGAACGGGCCGGACGAGGGCGGCCTCGGGCGGTCACCACACGCCCGCCAAGGTCGGTTTCCTCCGGCTTGCGAGGGTGCAGCGATCGACCTGATAAGGATGAGGCCACAGGTCCAAATCCTGTTAACCGCACCAGCACGAAGACCCCCGGTCGGTATCGGCCGGGGGTCTTCTGCGTTTGGTCGGCGTCCGGGCTGACGTCAGCCGACGAGTGATCTACGGCCCGTGCTGAGACTTCTAATGCGGTCGGCACGTACCTGCGGCTCTCCCGGCTACGCTCGTGTGGGAGCGCCCCGCAGCGCGTGGCTGCGGGGCGCCTAGTGGGGTTTAGTCGACTTCCTGCCCGTTGAACTTGCCACCCTTGCAGGTCGGGAGGTGGGCCGAGGACAAGTTCGACCGATCGACCGTTCCGCCGCCCTGCTCGCACTCACCCGGGGTGAGGCTGGCGGGGGCGGCGGTTGTGGCGGTCGCGGTTGTGGCGGTGGCGGTGGCGGCGCCTGCGAGGCCGACCCCGGCGAGGGCTGCCGTGGCCATGACGGCGGCGAGGACTCGTCGAATGCGCATTTGGTTCGCCTTTCGCGGATTGCCTCGGTTGGGACACCACTCAGCTTGCGGTTCATCCATGTGGGCGACACGTCATGTTAGGCCGTTCGGGTGACATTGCTGTCGGGTGCAGGGCCGGTGACGCGACCCGTCGGACAGGCCCTAGAAGGCTGATGAAGATCTTGGGGTTCTGGCCCTGCCGCGTGAGCGGCAGGGCCAGACTCGTGTTGTGGCGATGGGTGAGTGGGT
>NZ_JBEYJU010000021.1:0-106505 GCF_040703965.1 Streptomyces sp. NPDC006655
GCGGGAAGAACTCGTACCACGAGCCGTACAGGGCCCGTTCGCGCTCGACCAGCAGCGGCAGCGGCTCGGAGGCGGTCACCAGCTCCCGCAGCGGGAAGCGTGCGAGGATCTCGTCCACCTCGGGAGCCAGTGCGTTCGCCAGCCGGGTGTGCAGGGGCAGCGCGTCGTCGCCCAGGGCCCGGGCCGCCGCCAGCACCCGCTCGCGCTCCGGGCCCTCGGGGACCCCGGTGGCCGCCCGCTCGTAGAGCTCGGCGCCCTCCTCCAGGACCAGGCCGGTGTCGACGCCCGCCGGGATCTTGATCCGGGCGTGCCGCCGCCAGGTGCGCAGCGGGGCGCTCCAGGCCTCCACGTGATACGTCCAGCGGCCCGTGGCGTCCGGGGTGACCTCGGCTCCCCAGCGGTCGGTGCCGGGGGCCAGCTCGCGCATCGGCGTCCAGGGGCCGGGGCGGCCCTGCGGGTCGCACAGCACCACGTTGGCGCCGACGGCGTCGTGTCCCTCACGGAAGACCGTGGCGGTGACCGGGAACGTCTCGCCGGGAACCGCCTTCGCCGGACGCCCGCCGCACTCCGGGGCCGGCCGGACGTCACGCACCGGAACACGGCCGATGGTCTCGGTCGCCTTCATGGGTCTCACCTCCGCCGTGCGCGGAGCCGGGCCCGTGGCCCGGCTCCGCGATCCGTAGTGCGCCGGAAGACAGGTGTCTTCCCGCGGGTCCGTCCGTGGGATCACTGCCTCGCGGAGCGCCGGTTCGACGGCGGCCCGCGCCGGACCTGCCCGCTCAGCTGGGGCCGCCCGCTCTGTTCCCGCAAATAGGTGACGAGGCTGGTGCGCAGATAGCGCTCGGCCGCGTCCACCGCCTCCCGGGCGCAGCGCTTGCCCATCAGCACGCACAGCGTGTAGCCCGAGTCCTCGAAGGTGGACCGCACCTCGCGGTCGTGCGGCGAGGCGAGCATCACTCGCTCCCACGCCCGGTAGCGCCGCAGCTGCCGGGCCACCTCGGCCTTCGCGGGTAGCAGCATGGCCGTGTCGTTCCTTCCGACGCTCTCGAATGGGCACGTGTCCCCGACGGTCGGGGGAGCGTCCGGGCACGCAGGGGCACGGAGCCGTTACGGCGAATCGAGGCTTTCACTCATGGTGCACGCATCATGACGGAGCGTCTTGTTGGATCTTCAACCACACCCCACGGCTCTCCCGTGGCTCTCGTGTTGCACGAATGGCGTAGCGCCCGCACTGTGGATGGTGACTCAGAAGCGAGCAGTGCTCACGCTGTGCGTACGGGACGGTTTCCGGACGGTGAGCGCGAGCCCGACGCCGGTGAGGAGCAAGCGACAATGAAGACCGCAGTGCCCTGCTACTACCACCTCGACGTCGAGGTCAGCCAGGAACGGGTGGGACAGGTCGGCCGCATCCTGGCCGCCCATCTCCGCTACTGGGACCTCGACAACCTCGTGGACCCCGTCTGCCGCGGTGCCGAACTGCTGCTGACCGCCATCGACCGGCACGCGACCGACAAGCACACGTCCATCGAGATGTGGTGGAACGGGCAGCACCTCATCACCGCCATCGGTGACGACGACCGCGACCTGCGTCCCGACCAGGACCTGCGGTCCTGCCTGGCGCATCTCGCCGCCACCAGCGACGGCTGGGGCTGCTGTGCCACGGAGACCGGCAGCAAGATCATCTGGTTCTCGCAGCGCGCCCGGTCCGGCGAGCGGGTCCCGCTGGTCCCGACGGTGCCGGCGCCCAGTCTGCGCCGGACGCTCCGGGTGCCCCGGAGCCTGCCGGTCGCCCAGTTGGCCGAATCCGCCGACCGCGTCCTGGAGGGCGCCCGGTGACGGCGAGCAAGTCCCGGAAAGGGGTGCCCGTGTGGAGCGGGCAACCCTACCCGTTGGGTGCCTCCTTCGACGGGCAGGGCACCAACTTCGCCCTTTTCAGCGAGGTCGCCGAGCAGGTCGAACTGGTCCTGGTGAACGACGCGGGGACCCGTACCCCGGTGCCGGTGACCGAGGTCGACGGCTTCGTCTGGCACGCCTACCTGCCCGGCGTCGGACCCGGTCAGCGCTACGGCTACCGGGTCACCGGGCCCTGGGCCCCGGACGTCGGGCACCGCTGCAACCCGGCGAAGCTGCTCCTGGACCCGTACGCCAGGGCGGTCGACGGCCAGATCGACAACCACGCGTCCCTGTACGAGCGCACGCCCGGCGGGCCGTCCCCGGCGGACAGCGCCGGGCACTCCATGCTGGGCGTGGTCACCGACCCCTACTTCGACTGGGGCGACGACCGCCCGCCCCGGCGGACGTACTCCGACTCGGTGATCTACGAGGCCCATGTCCGTGGTCTGACCCGCACCCATCCGGACGTACCCGAACGGCTCAGGGGCACGTACGCCGGCCTCGCGCACCCGGCGGTCGTCGAGCACCTGACCTCGCTGGGCGTCACGGCGGTCGAACTGATGCCGGTCCACCAGTTCGTGCAGGACGGCGTGTTGCAGGACCGGGGCCTGTCCAACTACTGGGGCTACAACACCATCGGCTTCTTCGCCCCGCACAACGCCTACGCCGCCTTCGGCAGCCGGGGCCAGCAGGTCAACGAGTTCAAGGCGATGGTCAAGGCGCTGCACGCGGCCGGCCTCGAAGTCATCCTCGACGTGGTCTACAACCACACCGCCGAGGGCAACGAGATGGGGCCCACCCTCTCCTTCCGGGGCATCGACAACGCGTCGTACTACCGCCTGGTCGACGGCGACTGGGCGCACTACTACGACACCACCGGCACCGGGAACAGCCTGCTGATGCGGCACCCCTACGTGTTGCAGCTGATCATGGACTCGCTGCGGTACTGGGTGACCGAGATGCACGTCGACGGCTTCCGCTTCGACCTCGCGGCCACCCTCGCACGGCAGTTCCACGAGGTGGACCGGCTCTCGGCGTTCTTCGACCTGATCCAGCAGGACCCGGTCATCAGCCGGGTCAAGCTGATCGCCGAACCCTGGGACGTCGGGGAGGGCGGCTACCAGGTCGGCAACTTCCCGCCGCTGTGGTCGGAGTGGAACGGCCGCTACCGGGACGCCGTACGGGACTTCTGGCGGGCCGAGCCCGGATCGCTCGGCGAGTTCGCCTCCCGGCTCACCGGCTCCTCCGACCTCTACCAGCACAGCAGGCGCAGACCGCGGGCGAGCGTCAACTTCGTCACCGCGCACGACGGTTTCACCCTGCGCGACCTGGTGTCGTACAACGACAAGCACAACCAGGCCAACGGCGAGGGCAACCGGGACGGCGAGAGCCACAACCGGTCCTGGAACTGCGGTGCCGAGGGCGAGACCACCGACCCGGCCGTCCTCGAACTGAGGGCCCGCCAGCAGCGCAACCTCCTCGCCACGCTGCTCCTCTCGCAGGGCATCCCGATGCTCAGCCACGGCGACGAACTCGGCCGTACCCAGCGCGGCAACAACAACGCCTACTGCCAGGACAACGAGGTCTCCTGGACCGACTGGGACCTGACCGAGGAACAGCGGGCTCTCACCGACTTCACCCGGCACGTCATCGCGCTGCGCGCCGCCCATCCCGTCCTGCGCCGCCGCCGCTTCTTCCACGGCGAGACCGCCGTGCACCCCGGTCAGCCGCTGCCCGACCTGGTGTGGCTGCTGCCCGACGCCCGCGAGATGACCGACCGGGACTGGCAGCGCCCCGACGCGCACACGCTCGGGGTCTTCCTCAACGGCGACGCCATCGCCGAGCGCGATCCCTACGGGGGGCGCCTGGTCGACGACTCGTTCCTGCTGCTCCTCAACGGGCACTGGGAGCCGGTCGACTTCCGGCTGCCCGACGACTCCTACGGCGAACGCTGGACCACCCTCATCGACACCGCCGAGCGCGACGGCATCCCCGACGAACGCGAACGCAAGGCCGGGACCAGGCTGCCGGTGGCGGCCCGCAGCCTGGTCCTGCTGTCCAGGCCGTCACACAGCGGGGACGGCAAGGAGCGGGGACAGCGGGGACGGGAGGCCGCCAGGGCCCGCAAGCCCCGCAAGACGGGGGGAGTCAGGGGAGCAGGGGGCGCACGGTCACGGTGAACTGCGCCCCGTCCGGGTCGCGCAGCACCGCCTCCGTGTCAAGTTCCCGCAGGACGCTGCCGCCGTGCTTCTCGGCAGCCCGCGCGCACTCGCCGACGTCGGCGACCGCGAAGTGGACCTGCCAGTGCGGCCGCACCGACGGATCGGGGGCCGTCTCCACCGCTCCCGAGTCGATACGGGCCACGGCGTCGCCCCGGCTGCGCAGCACGACCTCGCCGCCCTCGTACTCGACCTCGCAGCAGCCCGGCTTGTCGGAGGCCCAGCCGAGGACCTCCCCGTAGAAGATCGCCGAGTCGAAGGCGTTGCGGGTGTGCAGCCGGATGAAGGTGGGGGCGGCCCGCCGCCAGGTCTCCCAGTTGGAGACCAGCTCCCCCTCCCAGATGCCGAAGACGGCACCGTCCCGGTCGGCGATCAGCGCGGCCCGGCCGGGCGGGAAGGACAGCGGCCCGACCGCCGGCGTGCCCCCGCGCTCCCGGGCCCGGGCCACCGCCTCGTCCGCGTCGGGCACGGCGAAGTACGGCGTCCAGGCCACCGCCATCTGCCACATCGCGGCGACCGCGGCGATGCCTGCCACCGGCACCCCGTCCGCCAGGGCGATCCGGAAGTGGTCGCCGAGCCGTACGCTGCGCCATCGCCAGCCGAGCACGGCGCTGTAGAAGTCCTCCGTGGTCCCCAGGTCACGGCTGGTGAGGCTCACCCAGCAGGGCGCGCCGAACACCGAGTGCGTGGACACGACGTCCCGCTTCTTCTGCGCGGGGCCGGGGGAGGTCAGGTCGTTGTTCATGGCACTCGCGTCCTGGGGTCGGGGCCGGCGGGGAAAGGGTCTGACACCAGTCTCCAACCGGAAGCGGGAGGAATGCCTGCCGAGTACCCCGGTGGCGTTCGCCCAGTCGGATGACGACGATGGGGGTGTGAGCGAGAGCGAACCGGACCGGATCCTCCACCTCCAGGAGGAGGTCGACCAGCTCAAGGAGGCCGTCTCCTCCCATGCCGTGGTGGATCAGGCCATCGGGATGGTGGTGGCGCTCGGCCGGGTCACGCCCGACGAGGGCTGGCAGGTGCTCAAGGAGGTCTCCCAGCACACCAACATCAGACTCCGCAACGTCGCGGACCTGATCCTCATGTGGGGCCGCACCGGTGACATGCCCGCCGAGATCCGCGTCGAGCTGGCGGAGGCCCTCGAACGGTACGGCCCGACCCAGATCCCCGGCGCCCCCGCCGTCGAGTGAGCGGCGGGTCTCAGCCGCCGTCGGCCAGCAGCTCCTCGCGCAGCCGGTCGAAACAGGCGGTGAGCAGCCGGGACACGTGCATCTGCGAGATGCCCAGCTGCTCGGCGATCCGGCTCTGCGTCATCCCGCGGAAGAACCGCAGGTAGAGAATGACCCGGTCGCGCTCGGGCAGACCCTGGAGACAGGGCTGCGCCGCGGTCCGGTCCACGATCAGGTCGTAACCGGGGTCCGCGCCGCCCAGGGTGTCACCGAGCGCGTAGCCGTCGCCGCCGGGCACCTCGGCGTCCAGGGACAGCGCGGAGAAGCACTCCAGCGCCTCCATCCCGGCCCGCACCTCGCTCTCGGTGAGCTGGGCCCGCGCCGCGATCTCGGCGACGGTGGGCGCGCGCCCCGCGGTGGTCTGCCCCGCTTCCTTCAGGGCCACCCGGACGCGGTTGCGCAGCTCCTGGACCCGGCGGGGGACGTGCAGGGTCCACATGTGGTCACGGAAGTGCCGCTTGATCTCACCGGTGATCGTCGGTACGGCGTACGCCTCGAAGGCCCGGCCGCGCTCCGGATCGTAGTGGTCGACGGCCTTCACCAGGCCCAGTGCGGCGACCTGGTAGAGGTCTTCCAGGGTCTCCCCGCGACCGCGGAACCGCACGGCGATCCGCTCGGCCATGGGCAGCCAGAGCTCGACCAGCTCGTCGCGCAGCGCCCGGCGCTCCGGGCCCTCGGGCAGTTCGGCGAGCCGAACGAAGTCCGCGGCCGTGTCGGGCGCGTCGTCATGCCGATGAGACTGGGTGGGGCAGGTGGTGGTGGTACGCATCGCGCGCACCTCCCTCAGCGAGGTGCTGGTGTGGACAGACCGTAGGAGGAACGCGCTCGGATCCCGGGGAGGACACGGGGGCGACCGGAGAGACCGGCTCCCACGCACGTGCCTCCGATCCGAAGCACAATCGACAAATGCCCCGAATGGGGCAAAGCAAAACAGATAATCCAAAAGGTTGAGATTGGTCTCATCGTCTCGGATGCCTTGACCCTCCCTTGGGGAGAGATACCTCTGTAGCAGAGGTAATCTTCGAGATGTGGAACACCGAGAAGTGGCACCCCTGGAGTCCGAGTCCCTTCCGGAAGAGCTGGCCGCGGCGGTCCTCGGCATCCAGCGCCTGGTCCGCCGCCGACTGCGCCGGGGGCTCGCCCTGCCTCGGCTGCGCGGGGCCGAGGTGGAACTGCTGCGGCTGGTCGAGTCCCGGCCCGGCATCGGCATCTCGGACGCCGCCAAGGAGCTGTACCTGGCGAGCAACTCCGTGTCGACGCTGGTCAACCAGCTCGTCAAGGACGGCCACCTGCTGCGCGAGACCGACCCGGCCGACCGGCGGGCCGCCCGGCTGCTGCTGACCGAGGCCGCCGCGCAACGCCTCGCCGACTGGCAGCGGCGCCGCGCGGAACTCTTCGCCGGTCATGTCGCCCGGCTCGACGAGGCCGACCAGGACCTGCTCGCGGCGGCCCTGCCCGCCCTGCGCAGACTCGCCGTCACCCTGCACGAGGAGGTCCAGGAACCATGACACCGGACACCGCCGCGGTCGCCTGCACCGGGCTGTCCTACTCCTTCGGGGACACCAGAGCCGTGGACGGGCTCGACCTGACCGTCGGCGAGGGCGAGGTCTTCGGGCTGCTGGGTCCCAACGGAGCGGGCAAGACCACCGCCATCCGCTGCATCACCACCCTGCTCCCCGTCCCCGCCGGCATGGTCCGCGTCTTCGGCCACGACACCGGCAAGGACCGGATGGCCGTACGCAGACTGCTCGGCTACGTCCCGCAGCAGCTGTCCGCCGACAGTGGGCTCACCGGACGCGAGAACGTCGCGCTGTTCGCCCGCGTCTTCGACGTCCCCCGGCGCGAACGCGCCGAGCGGGTCGCCCAGGCGCTGGCGGCCGTCGACCTCGCCGACGCCGCCGACCGGCTCGCCGGCACCTACTCCGGCGGCATGGTCCGCCGCCTCGAACTGGCCCAGGCGCTGGTCAGCGCGCCACGGCTGCTGATCCTCGACGAGCCGACCATCGGCCTCGACCCGATCGCCCGCACCGGCGTCTGGGACCAGATCAACGCCGTACGCGAAGCCACCGGCATGACCGTCCTGGTCACCACCCACTACATGGACGAGGCCGACCAGCACTGCGGACGCGTCGGCCTGATGCACCGCGGCCGGATCCGCGCCCTCGGCACCCCCACCGAGCTGCGGCAGGGCCTCGCCGAACGCCAGGGCGCCGACACCCTGCCCACCCTGGAAGACGTCTTCCGCGACGTGGCCGGCAGCGGCCTCGACGACCAGTCAGGAGGTTTCCGCGATGTCCGAAGCACCCGCCGCACCGCGAAGCGCGTCGGCTGAGCGCACGGCAGCCGCGTCCCTGCTGCTGACCCCGCCCCAGCCGCGCTCCGGCTGGCGGCTGCTGCCCGCCCGCGTCGTCGCCATGTGCGCCGTCGAGTTGCAGAAGCTCCGGCACGACCGCACCGAGCTCTACACCCGGGCGATCCAGCCGGCCCTCTGGCTGCTGATCTTCGGCCAGACCTTCACCCGGATCCGGGCGATCCCCACCGGCGGCATCCCCTACATCGACTACCTGGCGCCCGGCATCATCGCCCAGTCCGCGATGTTCATCGCCATCTTCTACGGCATCCAGATCATCTGGGAACGCGACGCCGGCATCCTCAACAAGCTGCTCGTCACCCCGACCCCACGCTCGGCGCTGATCACCGGAAAGGCGTTCGCGGCGGGTGTGAAGTCCCTGATCCAGGCCGTCGTGGTGATCGTGATCGCCGCGCTCCTCGGAGTCTCGCTCACCTGGAACCCGCTGAAGCTGCTCGGGGTCGGACTGGCCGTCGTCCTCGCCTCCGCGTTCTTCTCCTGCCTCTCGATGAGCATCGCGGGGATCGTCCTCAGCCGCGACCGGCTGATGGGTATCGGGCAGGCCATCACCATGCCGCTGTTCTTCGGCTCCAACGCCCTCTACCCCGTGGCGATCATGCCCGGCTGGCTCCAGGTGGTCAGCAAGGTCAACCCGCTCAGCTACCAAGTCGACGCCCTGCGCGGGCTGCTGCTCGGCACACCGGCACATCTCGGCCTCGACTTCGGGGTGCTGGCGGTGGCCGCCGCCCTCGGCATCACCGCGGCCTCCTCGCTGCTCGGCCGCCTCGCCCACTGATCTTGCGACGGGCGAGGCGCCGACGTGATGTGCGGCACGCGCCCGCACCCCGCCCGGGGCACCCGGGGCGGGATAACCCCTGCGCAACGCTTGATCAGCGATCAAAGGGGGCGAACCCCCTGGCCACAGCGCATTCCGCTCATTTGACAGTGCGCTGAGCCCACAGATAGACAGCGTGGGTCGAGAGGGGCACTGTGTACGAGCCGAACGTGGTCGGGGACTGGCACGAGTACGACGAGCATGCCGGTCTGCGGGTCCGCGTCCACCGTCTGGAGGCGGCCGAGCCGCCGCGCGGCCGGGACGACGCCGCGGCCGGTCTGACGTACTTCAGTGCCCGGGTGACCATCGAGAACCGAGGCTCCCGCACGGTCGGAGTCCAGTTGGAGGACGGTCAGATCGACGTCCGGGTGGGCCCCGACGGGGAGGGCGCGTTCATCGACTGGCGCAACTCCCAGTTCATCGAGGGCTTCGACGTCTACCCGCTGCGCCGCGCCACCGCGGTCCTGTACGCGGCCTGCCCGGAGAACGCCCTGGGCCAGGTGGACATCCAGATCCACCTGCGCGTCGACGAGGAGTGGACCGAACGCCGGCTGTGGGCGGGCGGCATCGGCGTGCTGGAGTCGACGGCCGGCTCCGCCTGCCAGCAAGCCGGGCCGGGCGGCCTGGCCCACCAGGTGACCGCCTTCCTCAAGGACCAGACGGAGCCCGGCGCCTCCGCCTGACCGGCGTCAGTGCGGGATGCCGTCGATGAGTTCGCGGGCCCCCTGGCGCAGCAGAGCCACGGCGACCGAGGTGCCGAGCGTCGCCGGATCGAGGCGGCCCGCCCACTCGTGGGCGTTCAGCCGGGTCTTGCCGTCGGGCGTGAACACACAGGCCCGCAGCGACAGTTCACCGGCGTGGTCGACCCGGGCGTAGCCGGCGATCGGGCTGTTGCAGTGCCCCTGCAGCACATGCAGGAACATCCGCTCGGCGGTCGCCTCCCGGTGGGTGACGGGATCACCGAGGCCGCTCACCGCGTCGATCAGCTCGCGGTCGTCCTCCCGGCACTGCAAGGCGAGGATGCCCGCGCCGATGGGCGGCATCATCGTCTCCAGGTCCAGCACCTCGGTGGCGACCTCGGGACGCCCGATCCGCTCCAGCCCGGCCATCGCGAGCAGCAACGCGTCCGCGTCACCGGCGGCCAGCTTCTCCAGTCGGCGGTTGGCGTTGCCCCGGAACGGCACGCACCGCAGATGGGGGTGGGTCGCCGCCAGTTGGGCGACCCGGCGGACCGCGGAGGTGCCCACCCTGGTGCCCGGCGGCAGTTCGTCCAGGGTCAGGCCGCCCGGGTGGATGAGGGCGTCACGGATGTCGTCCCGCTTCAGGAACGCGGCGAACACCGTCCCGGCGGGCAGTGGGCGGTCCGCCGGCACGTCCTTCACGCAGTGCACCGCGAGATCGGCCTCGCCGGCCAGCAGCGCGGCGTCCACCTCCTTGGTGAACGCGCCCTTCCCCTCCACCTGGGACAGATCGCCCAGCCACTTGTCACCGGTCGTCCGCACCGGTACGACCTCGGTGCGCACCTGCGGGTGAAGGACGGCCAACTCGGCCCGGACACGGGCCACCTGAGCGAGCGCCATCGGCGAGTCGCGGGACACGATGCGGATCAACTCGGGCACGGACATGGGGACACGATAGACCCAGGGGCCCCGCGCTGATTCCGACATCCTGTCGGCCGCCGGCAGGAGAGCGGGCCGTCCGGTCACCGGGCCGCCGCTCAGGCCGGCTCCTGCGGCAGGTCCGCCGCCGACTCCCGCGGGGTGAGGTCGGGGCGCAGCCGCAGCCAGGACGGCTGGCGCAGCAGCCCGGCCCGGGTGCGCGTGCTGTAGGTGACCTCGCCGACCAGGCGGGGCAGCACCCAGTGGGCGTTCGCGACCGGTGGCACCGGATCGAAGGGGCAGGCACCGGTCTCGGCGGCCCGCAGCAGCGCGGCCAGTTCGGCGCGTTCCGGCCCGCTCCAGCCGGTGCCCACCCCGCCGACGTACCGGAGTCGTCCGTCGGCGGACCGCTGGCCCACCAGCACCGCGCCCGGCAGGCCGGTCAGCCGGCCTTTGCCCGGCAGCCAGCCGCCGACGATCACGTCCTCGGCACGCCTGTTGCGGATCTTGAGCCAGGCACGGGACCGCACTCCGGGCTGGTAGCCCGAGTCCAGCCGCTTGCACACCACGCCCTCGAGGCCGTGCTCCCGGGTGGCCCGCAGCGCCTCGGCGCCGTGCCCGACGACCGCACCCGGCGTCGACCAGTACGGCCCGTTCAGGGCGAGGGACTCCAGGCGGGCCCGCCGGTCCCGGTACGCAACGTCGAACAGCGGTCCCTCCAGGAACGGGACGTCGAACAGGATCAGGTGGACCGGTACCCGGGCCGCCCTCCGCGCCGCCCGGGCCGGAGCGTGGCCGAGCCCCATCCTGCTCTGCAGCAACTGGAAGTCGGCACGCCCCTGTTCGTCCAGGGCCAGCACCTCGCCGTCCAGGACCGCCGGCACCCGGCCCAGGGCCCCGCCGAGCGGCTGGAGCTCGGGGTAGGCGGCGGTGATGTCCTCGCCGGAGCGGGCGCGCAGCACCAGCGTGCCGTCACCGGGCAGGTAGACGACCGCCCGCTGGCCGTCCTGTTTGGTCTCGTACGCCCATCGAGAGTCCTGGGCGGCGGGCGGCAGCGTGCCGGGGGTGGCGAGCATGGGCGCGATCAGCGGCAGGACGGTCACCCAGAAGGTGTGGACCGACCACGTCCGCCGCACGCCCCTTCCGGCGCCGGTTCCCCCGAACAGGTCTCAGGCGTCCGTTGCCGGCGGTCGGGGCCGCACCGGCCCCGACCCGGGGGCCGGCCCGACGAGTCGGGCGCGCTCCACGGCGTCCGGCTCGGCCGCCGTCGCTCAGCGCGCCGGCGCGGCCGAGTGCTCGGTGGGTGCCGGGACGGGTCCGGCGTCCGCCGGCCGGTTCGGCGCCGCGCTCCCGCGACGGGCGCGGCGCCGCGTCCTCAGTCCTCCAGGCCGGGCTCCGCCTCGAGCCCGGTGCACGCGAGTTTCCCTTCGACGTCGGCGCAGGCCTCCACGCCGCGGGGGGTGGGCACCGCGAGCATCGGGCTGGTGTAGCCGACGGAGTCCTCGGCGGGATAGCTCGCGGAGAGCACGTCCTGGCCGGCCCGCACCGAGACCTCCCGGGCGTGCGGGGTGTGCAGCCGCACCTCGGACCAGGCCGTGCCGCAGGTGGGGGACCAGCGCAGCCGGACGTCGTAGGCGGTGTCGGCGACGGCGCTCTTCGTCTGCGCGTCCCGGGCGCACGCCGAGGCGTCCGGCAACTCGCCCTGGCAGGACCGGCCGTGGCAGCCCGGCGCCGCGGAGACGGGCTGCGCGCCCGGCGTGCCGCGCCGGTACGAGACGGTCATGGCGGCCGCCGCCACCCCGGCCACCGCGAGCAGGGCGAGCGCGGTCAGCGGCAGCCGCCACCACCGTCTCGCCCGTGGCCGCCGGGGGGCCGGTGCGACGGCCCGCGGTTCCTCGGCCGCCTCGCACAACGCCAGCACGGCGGCCGGATCCACGCCCGCGAGCCGGGCCAGCGCCTCCACGGCCGGTCGAGGCGGCCGCTTGGCGCCGGACAGGTAGCGATGCCAGGCGGACTTGCTGTACGGAGTGCGGGCGGCCAGCGCCGCCAGGCTGAGCCCCGTACGTTCCTTGAGTTCGCGCAGCCGTGCCGCGGGCGAATCGTCCGGTGGGGTGGTGGGCGCTCCTTCGGGGTGCCGCATGGTGCGTGCCTCGACTTCATTACGCTATGGGCGTTTCGCCCCTGTTGTCGGGATGGCTTCCCATGGGGGCCGGGTCCGCAACCGGCGGACGGGTGTGAAGACGTGAAACGGGGGGCGCGTCGAAGGCCTGTGCGGGACGCGGGGGTTCCCGAACAGGCCTCGACGGTCAGGGAGTACGGCGGGCGGGGAGGGTCAGCGTCGCGCGGGTGTCAGCACCAGGGGACGGCGTGCCCGACCCGGACGTAGCGGGCGGTGACGTAGCCCCCGCGGTGCGGGAGCCGGTACCAGGTGCGGGTGCCGCGTACCGAGCCGCCCCAGGTCTTGCAGGTCACGGGGATGAGCCGGTTGCTGTGCCGGTGGCCGACCACGCGGTAGCGGGTGCTCGGGCCGGAGCGGACGTTGAGCCGGACGTGGTGCGTGGTCACCCGGCCGACGCTGCGGTACGTGGTGTGCCGGTGGTGACGGGGGGCCGCCGGGGCGGGCAGCGTGGTGTAGTCGTAGTACTGAACGATTCCCCGCGGCGCGGGGATCGGAGTGGCGGCGCTCGCGGTGGCGGCCCCGGCCGTGGGCAGGAACGCGAACACCGCGACCGTGGCCAGCAGGCCGTTCTTCAGGATCCGACGGGACATGGAAACCTCCGTGCTGTCGTGCCCGTGACCACCGGGCGTGATCACGATTCGGAGGATTGCCGTGGCCGGGAGGCACCATGTCGTCCCGGCGTGCCGCGGGACGCGTGGGACGTCCCCGGGGACGGGGTCCGGCCGTCCGGGCGCGGCCACGGAGGTGCGCGACGCTCCTGTCCGCGGGTGCCGGCCGTGACGCGGAACGCATGCGGGGACGCGGGACGGTCCGCTCGGCCGCGACCACCAACTTACTTGAGTTACGCAACGATATGGTAAACTGGTGGGTATGCCGACAGACTCCCCGCCCGCCCTTCCCGCCGCGACCCCGGAGGTCGTGGAGATCGAGCGCGCCCTGACGCGCATCACCTACCTGAGCACCCGGGCTCGCCGGCACGAGCGGCTGATGGCGCTCGCGGGAGTCCCGCTGGACCGGGCCGCGGTGGCACTGCTGCGCCAGGTCGCCGACTCCGAGCCGCTGCGGCCGGGGGAGCTGGCGCAGCGGCTCGGAGTCGAGGCGTCCCACGTGACCCGCACGGTGCAGCAGCTCCAGCGCTCGGGTTACGTCACGCGCGTGCCGGACCCCGACGACCGCCGCGCCCAGCGGATCGAACTCACCGACGCCGGCCGGGCGGCCGTCGACCGCGTCCGGGACGCCGGAGCCCGCGGCATGCAGCTGGCCCTCGGGGGCTGGCCGCCGGAGGAGCTGCGTCAACTGGCCACGCTCTTCCACCGCATGGTCGACGACTTCCTGTCCTGCGCGGTCGAGGACGAGCCCGGCCAGGAGGCCGGCGAGACGGCGCCTCCTGCCCCGGCGGTCTGAGCTGCTGGAGCGCCGACGGCGCCCCGGAGTTCGGCATTCCCATGGCCGCGCGCGACTCGACGCGAACGTCATCCACCGCCTGGAACAGGGCCCGGCGCGGACCGGGGCGGTACCGCCGGGTAATATCCGGCGACAGGTCGTCAGAGGAGGCTTCGTGTCCCGGTCCGAACGTTCCGCCCTGGTGCTCGCCGGGTTGCTTGCCACCGCGGGGGTCGCCCACTTCGCGGCGCCCAAGTCCTTCGACGCCACCATCCCCAAGGCCCTGCCCGGGTCACCGCGGGCGTGGACGTACGGGAGCGGGGCCGTCGAGCTGGCACTGGCCGCCGGGATCGCGATGCCCCGCACCCGGACGGCGGCGGCCCGTGCGGCCGCCGCCTTCTTCGTCGGCGTGTTCCCGGCCAACGTCCAGATGGCCGTCGACTGGCAGAAGCGGCCCCGGCCGTACCGGACCGCGGCCCTCGCCCGGCTGCCGCTCCAGGTCCCCCTGGTGCTGTGGGCGCGCGGTGTCGCACGAAACGAGGAGGGCCGCTAGATGGCGGAACCAGTCGAGGTCGGAAGCAAGGTCGAGGACTTCGCGCTGCCGGACGAGACCGGTACCACCCGGACGCTGACGGAGCTGCTGGCCGACGGGCCCGTCGTGCTCTTCTTCTATCCGGCCGCCCTGTCGCCGGGCTGCACCGCCGAGGCCTGCCACTTCCGGGACCTGGCGAGCGAGTTCGCGGCCGCCGGTGCCCGGCCCGTCGGGATCAGCGGGGACAGCGTGGAGCGGCAGCAGGAGTTCTCCGGGAAGCACACGCTCGGCATGCCGCTGCTGTCCGACACCGACGGCACGGTCCGGGAACGGTTCGGCGTCAAGCGCGGTTTCTCGCTCGCCCCGACCAAGCGGGCCACCTTCGTCATCGCTCAGGACCGCACCGTCCTGGAGGTCGTCCGCAGCGAACTGCGCATGAACACGCACGCCGACCGCGCCCTCGCCGCACTCGGGGCGCACCAGGGCTGAGCCCGCGCGTCCCGCGGTCGATGCGCTGGGACACGGGTCCCGACGGGACCGGACCGGCCCGGGTGAAACGGCGGCCCCGGTCAGCTGTCGGCGTCCGCGGCCACCTGGGCGAGGGTGCGGCCGGAGCGCACCGAGCGGGCCCGTCGGGGGTCGGGGGTGCCGTGGCCGCCCGACCGCGCCGGGCCCTTCCTCACCAGCAGCCAGGCGTCGTCGCCGTCCCGCCCGCGGAACCGCGTGAGGGCGTACTCGCCGTGCAGCTTGGCGCCGTGCAGCCGGAAGGTCGCGTGCCCCGCCGCCAGCGACTCCTCGAAGCCGACCGGCCGCCCCCCGCGGTCGTGGCTGAGCGGCTCGTACCAGCCGCGGTCCCAGACGATCACGGTGCCGCCGCCGTACTCGCCCTTCGGAATCACCCCCTCGAACTCCTCGTACTCCAGGGGATGGTCCTCCGTCGGCACGGCCAGTCGCTTGTCCCCGGGGTCGGCCGACGGGCCCTCGGGGACCGACCAGGACTTCAGGACCCCGCCCACCTGCAACCGGAAGTCGAAGTGCATCCGGCGCGCGTCATGGATCTGCACCACGAACCGGGGCCGGCCCCCGGCCGCCGACGCCTGCCCCGAAGGCTCCCTGGTCCGCCCGAAGTCGCGCTTGTCACGGTATGTGCGCAGCCGGTCGTCAGCACCCACCACGACTCCTTCCGCCGTACCCGTCGTACCCTCCTGCCTGACCGGGTACCCGGCCGGGCCCCTCCCGCTCAGCCCGCGATCCGCTGCCCGATCCCGTCCAGTTCGGTGATCGCGTCCTCGGGCAGCTCCAGGGAGGCCGCCGCGATGTTCTCCCGCAGGTGCGCGGGGGAGGAGGTGCCCGGGATCAGCGCGATGTTGGGGGAGCGCCGCAGCAGCCAGGCCAGCGCCACCTGCTGCGCCGAGGCCCCGAGCCGGTCCGCGACCTTGCTCAGCGTCTCCGACTGCAGCGGAGTGAAGCCGCCCAGCGGGAAGTACGGCACGAAGGCGATGTTCTCGGCCGCGGTCCGCGCGACCAGCGCGTCGTCCTGCCGGTTGGCGAGGTTGTACAGGTTCTGGACGGTGACCACGGGCGCGATCGCCTGCGCCTCGGTCAGCTGCGCGGCGGAGGCCGTGCTCAGCCCCAGGTGCCGGACCAGGCCCGCCTCGCGCAGCTCGGCCAGCGCGCCGAACTGGTCGCCGATCGGGTCCTCGTTCGGTGTGTCCATGTCTCCCAGGCGCAGGTTGACCACGTCCAGGGCCTCCACGCCGAGGTTCCGGAGGTTGTCGTACACCTGCGCCTTCAGGTCCTCGGGATGCCGCATCATCACCCAGCTGCCGTCGGCGGCCCGGCGGGCGCCCACCTTGGTGACGATGCGCAGCTCCTCCGGATAGGGGTGCAGGGCCTCCCTGATGATCTCGTTGACGACCACCGGTCCGTAGAAGTCGGCGGTGTCGATGTGCGTGATGCCCGCCGCCACGGCCGCGCGCAGCACCGCGACGGCCCTCGCACGGTCCCTCGGCGGGCCGAAGACGTGCGGGCCGGCCAGCTGCATGGCGCCGTAGCCGACACGGGTCAGGGTCAGGCCGTCCGCCGGGGTCAGCGTTCCGGCGAGCTGAGCGGTCATGATGTGTGCCTTCCGTGAAGTGTCAGAGGGCCACCGGTACGGCCGGTGTCCCGTCCTCGCCGTCCATCCTGCGGCGCCCGCGGCCGGCGAGGCCAAGCCCCGGTGTTCCTGGGAGTGACAGGACCAGGCACCGCGTCCGGCCGGACCGTAGGGTTGGGGGCGTGGACGGTTCGAACGCGCTGGGTGAGTTCCTGCGGGCCCGCCGCGCGCTGGTCGGCCCCGCGGACGTCGGGCTGCCCGGCGGCGGGCTGCGGCGGGTGCCGGGGCTGCGCCGCGAGGAAGTCGCGATGCTCGCCGGCATCAGCTCCGACTACTACCTGAGGCTGGAGCAGGGCCGCGACCGCAACCCCTCCGTCCAGGTCCTCGAAGCCCTCGCCCGGGTCCTCGGCCTGGACGCCGACGCCACCGCGTACCTCGTGTCCCTGGCGCGGGACCGGCCCGCGGAGGGACGGGGTCCGCGGGCCCGCGCCCCGCACCGGACCGAGCAGGTGCCGGCCGGCCTCCGCCAGCTCATCGACGGCTGGCCCCGCAACCCCGCCTACGTCCAGAACCACTACACCGACTGCCTGGCCGCCAACGCGCTGTGCAGTGCCCTGTCCCCGAACTACGTCCCCGGCGTCAACCTGTTGCGGGCCGTCTTCCTCGACCCCGCCGAGCGGGAGCTGCGCCGGGACTGGGAGGACCTCACCGAGGAGGGTGTGGCCGTCCTGCGCGCGTACGCCGGCCCCGACAGCGACGACGCACGGCTGCGCGAACTGGTGGGCGACCTCTCCGTGCGCAGCGAACGGTTCCGCACCCTGTGGGCCCGGCACGACATACGGCCCCGGCGCGAGCGGGTGAGCCACCTGACCCATCCGCTGGTCGGCGACCTCGACCTGCACTCCACCAAACTGTCCATGGACGGCACCGGGCTCACCGTGGTCGTCTTCCACGCCGAGCCCGGCAGCCGCGACGCCGAACTCCTGGACATCCTCGGAAGCCTCACCGCGACCGGCGGCGGGGACGGGCGGGAGGAGACCGCCGGGGAGCGTGTCGAGGAGTGACCGCCGGGGAGCGTGTCGAGGAGTGACCGCCGTGCCGAAGGACCAACCGTCGGACCGGTCGGCCGTTCAGAACTCCTCGTGGGTCCGATCTGGCCGCGGCCTACGCGAGCGCCGCGCTCCTGGAGATGTTCCTCGATCAGGCCGTACGGCTCGAGTGGACCGTCCGCTTCCGCCGGGAACCCGGCTTCCCCCGGGTCACGCTGCACGGTGAGGTCCCGGTCGGCGTGGACGGCCGGCCGTCGGAGCCGGTCACCGGCACGGAGGTACGGCGGTGGTGACCCGGTGACCTCACACGGCTCCGGCGTGCCGGCCGAGGGCCGGGCCGAGGTGGGTCGCGATGTCCGTGAGGATCTGGACGTAGTCCTCGTGCTCGAAGGTGAACGGCAGGGCGAAGGCCACCTCGTCCACCTCGCGGAACCCGGCGTGCGCGTGCAGTCGCTCGGCGATCTCGGCCGAGGTGCCCACCAGGTCCGGCGCGAACAGCAGCCGCGCCGGGCCCTGCGGGGCCGTGGTGCGGGGCAGCCGCTTGGCCGCGTACGCCTCGTACTTCGCGCGCTGCTCGGGTGTGGCGGAGTCGGTGGGGATCACGACCAGTCCTTGGGAGACCCGGGCCGCCTCCCCGTCGGGGTGGTGGGCACGGAACTCGGCGATGTGCGAGCGCTGGGTCTCCGCGAAGTCGTGGGCGCCGCCCACCGGGTCCGGCCCCTCGGCCTTGACCACGCTGCTGGTCAGGAAGTTCATGCCGTGCTCGCCCGCCCAGCGCGCCGAACCGAGACTGCCACCCCCGTACCAGAGGCGACGTCCGAGACCGGCCGAGTGCGGCTGGACCACGTCCGAGAAGATCTCGAAGCCCTCCACCCCGCTGAAGTCGGTGGCCGGCTTGCCGCGCACGAAGTCCAGCAGCCGCCGCACCCGCTCGTAGCCGAAGTCCTCGCTGTCCGCCGTGTCCGGGTAGAGGGCCTCCTTGACCTGCTCGTAGTGCATGGGCGGCCCCACGCTCACACCGGGGTTGAGCCGGCCGCCGGACAGCAGGTCGACGGTTGCCAGGTCCTCGGCGAGCCGCAACGGGTTCTCCCAGCCCAGCGGGATCACCGCGGTGCCCAGTTCGATACGGCTGGTGCGCTGGGAGGCGGCGGCGAGGACGGCGACCGGGGACGAGATGCCGTACTGGAGGTGCCGGTGGCGCACCCAGGCGCTGTCGAAGCCCAGCCGTTCGCCCAGTTCGATGATCTCCAGCGTGGACTCGTGCCCCTTGGCCGGGTCCGCCCCGTCGAACAGGCCGATGGTGAGAAAGCCCAGTCTGCGCAGCGGGCGGGGAGTGGACGGCACCGGTCCTCCAGCGGTCGTACCTCAGTTCTGCCCTGATTGTGGCACCCGAACATTGCGGGAGTGTGATCAGCCGAGCGGAATGACGATCTCGTCCTCGACCGGCGGGTCCAGCTCCTGCGGGCGGTTGCCGGTGGCGGCGAAGCAACGCAGCCGTACCGCCTCCGGGCTGACGTCCAGGCGCAGGAAGCACTTGAAGAACGGCGGGCTGTAACTGACCGAGCCCGGTGAGAACAGCTGGGTGTAGATCTTCTTCACCGGCAGCCGGAAGCGGGGACCGCGGTCCGGGCGGCTGCCGGCGCCGAGCAGGGTCGCGACCACCCGGGCGCGCCGGGTGACCCGGGTGTCCGGGTGGGGTGTGCGGGCGGGCCTGATGCCGAGCCGCTCGGCGATCACCGCCGTCGCCTCCGCCTCGGTGAGGGTGAACAGGCGGGGCAGACGCAGTCTGCGGCCGTACAGCCGGCTGTAGAAGGCGAGCGAGTCGCCGCGCAGCGGGTAGCAGCGGAAGTCGTCCTCGGTGACGTTCGCGACCGAGACCCGGGGGATGGTGTGGGTGGCGTGCATGAAGGCACCCCCGCCGCCCGCGACCACGTACTGGATGGTGCGGCCGGCCACGTCGACGGGGTACCGCTGGTAGTTGTGGATGTCGCCGCCGATCGCCGCCACGTAGTGGTGGGCCGGGTCGCGGACGATGTCGTCGACCGTGCCGCCGCCCTCGACGGGGCACGGGTGGTGTTCGCCGTCCACGTACAGGGGGGAGCCGGTGACCAGGATCTTCGGGCGCGGCCCCCGGGACACCTCCCGCAGCCAGGCGCCCTGTTCGGCGTCGATCGTGCCCAGCAGACCGGTGTCGATGCCGACGATCCGGACCGGACCGGCGTCGATCGCCCAGTAGGGGCCCGGCTGCACGGCCTTCTGCTCCGGCTTCGGCCTCAACTTCATTGCCTGCGCGAGCAGTTCCTCGTCGGCCGGGCGGGGCCGGTGCCACAGCAGGGTGCGCCACCAGGCGCGGGTGAGCGGACGGGGCCCCGGCTCGGGGACGAGGGGCGGGGTGTCGTCGCAGAAGACGCGCATGAACGCGCCGAGGTCCTCGTACCAGTCGTGGTTGCCGGGTATCGCGTAGATCGGCGCGGGATAGTCCTGGTAGGGGCGGAAGAACTTGGGGCCGTAGTCGTCGGCGGTGCCGACCGGGTAGATCACGTCGCTGGCGATCACCGCGAAGTCGGTGTCCCGGCCCGCCTTCAGGAAGCCCGGCACCACGGCGTACTGGGAGTCGTCCCCCTCACCGGTGTCGCCGATCACCATGAACGAGAAACGGTCGGCCTCATGACGCCGGATCACCTTGTCGGCGGGCGCTCCGGCGGCCTCCCGGGCGGCCACCCAACGGCTGCGGGTACGGCCGGTCGGGTCGCCGAACCAGGAGGCCAGTACGCCGTTGCGGGCCGCCCACATGGTCGCCGGGTCGAACCAGGACAGCTTCTGGACGTGGTCCGGCATGAGCCGCCGGTAGGCACCCCGCTCGGCCTCGCCCCAGCCGGCGCCCTGTGCGGTCTCGCGTGAGGAGTCAGACACGCCCGAACCGTAACAATGATCAACGGAGCGGCGAGGCGCGGGGGTCAGGGGTGGGGGAAACGTCCCCGCGGCCGTCCGTCAGGACATCGGTCGCCCCTCGCGCGCCACGGGACGCCGCTCAGGGCGGGACGATCTTGATCGCGCTCATCCAGCCGTGTCCCTCGGGCCGTGTCTGCAGGGCCATGTGCAGCAGCTGCATGCCCTCCAGTTCGCGGGCGTGGCGCAGCGCGCCGACGACCACCGGGTTGAGCCCGCCGGAGGCGGCCAGCTCGGCCACCTGGTTCCGGGCCGCCGCGTCGTCGCCCGCGATGAACACGTCCAGGGGCAGTCCGCCGACCTGGCCCGCGACCAGCGCGCCCGCGAAGGTGGTGTTGAAGGCCTTGACCAGGTGCGTACCCGGCGCGGCGGCCTTCGCGAGCTGCTGGGCGGCGGAGCTGTCCGCGGGCACCGTGAGCGAGTCGAAGGTGGCGAAGTCCACCGGGTTGGAGATGTCGACGACCGCCTTCCCGGCGAGCCGGTCCCCGTACTCGGTCACGACCTCCTGGGCCGCGTCGAACGGCACGGCCAGCACCACCACGTCCGCCGACCCGACCGCGTCCGGCACGGCGGGTTCCACGTCGGCCCCCGCCACCCGCTCGGCCAGCGCCTTCGCGAGCGTGCCGGCCTTCGCGGGATCCGTGCCGATCAGCCGGACCGTGTGTCCGCCCGCCAGGGCCCGGGTGGCGATACCGCCCGCCATGTTGCCTGTGCCCACGATGAAGACCCGCATGAGGAGCCCCTTCCGTGCGGGGTGGGAGCTGCCGACGGCCGGTTGTGGTCGAGATGTCACATTCCGGCCGAACCAGGATAAAACGGTGCGGTCGACCGCGCTGCTCTCCCCGCCCCGGTCCCTTGGCGTCCGGCCGCACCGGATAGCGTGGTGATCATGAGGGGCTGGAGGACACGGCCGGCGTCACCGGCGGACGTCGAGGCGGTCGCCGAGCTGCGCGCCGTCGTGCTGCGGGCCGATCTGGAGCGGCTCGGGCGGTACGACCCGCAGCGCGTCCGGCAACGGCTGAGGGACGGGTTCGACGCCGACCGCACCTCGGTGATCGAGGTGGACGGCGCCTTCGCCGGGTGCGTGGCGCTGCGGCCGGCCGAGGACGCGCTCTGGCTGGAACACTTCTACCTGGCCCCGGCGCTCCAGGGGGCCGGGATCGGCTCGGGAGTCCTGGCCGGGTTGCTGGCGCGGTGCGACCGCGACGGGGCCCGGGTCCGGCTGAACGTCCTGCGGGGCAGTGCGGCCCGACGACTGTACGAGCGGCACGGGTTCACCGTCGAGACCGAGGACCCGGTGGACGTCTTCATGGTGCGCGCGCCGTCCCGGTGAGCCCGGGGTCACGGTGACCGACTCGGCCGGCACCACCGGCACCGCAGGCGGGCGGCCCGCGACCGGAATCAGGTCGCGGGCCGCCCGGTCGGATCAGAACGTGCGCTTCAGCAGGCCGAGCAGCGCCTCCCAGTGCCGCTCGGAGGCCTCGGCGGAGTAGGCCGGGGTGTCGGCCTGCGTGTAGCCGTGGTCGGCGCCCCGGTAGATCTCGCAGGTGTTGCGGACCCCGGCGGTGTCCAGCGCCTCCTGGAAGGTGCGGATCTGCTCCTCGGTCATCGATTGGTCCTGGTCCGCGAAGCCGAAGTACAGCTCGGCGGTGACCCGGCCGGCCAGCAGGTGCGGGCTGTCGGCGTCCTCGGTGACCATCCGGCCGCCGTGGAAGCCGCCCGCGGCCGCGACCCGGTCCGGGAACGCGGCGGCGGTCCGCATGGCGAGCCGGGCGCCCATGCAGTAGCCGGTGATCGCCACCGGCCCGTCGGCCACCAGCGGGCTCTGCGCCAGCCAGTCCAGGTAGGCGGCCGAGTCCCGGTCGGTGAGCTCCGGCGTCAGCGACATCATGACCGGCATGATCTGCTGCCAGATCGTGGGGTCCGCGGAAGGGTCGATGAACTCGGGGAGGTCGAACACCGGGGTCCGGCCGTGACGGTAGAAGACGTTCGGGACCAGAACGGTGTAGCCCTCGCCGGCGAGCCGGTCCGCCATCGCCTTCAGATGCGGGCGGATCCCGAAGGCGTCCTGGTAGAAGAGCACACCGGGGTGCGGGAGTCCGTCGGCCGGGTGGGCCAGGTAGGCGTCGGCGACTCCGTCCGCGGTGGCGATGTCCACGTCGGTTCCCTGTACGGCGGTCATGGCGCAAGTGCCTCTCTGTGGAGTCGGCGTCGGGGTGCGGCACACCCGGCGCGGCATGTCCTGATCATCGTGGCACGGGCGGGCGGCCGAACCGGCTCGGGGGGGGAGCGGGAACCGGTCACTCGAAGCGCGAGGTGTCACCCGCGCCACGGCGGACGATCTCCGCCTCCCCGCTCGAGAAGTCGATGACGGTGGTCGGCTCGGTGCCGCACTCCCCGGAGTCGACCACCGCGTCCACCGAGTGGTCGAGCCGGTCCTTGATCTCCCAGCCCTGGGTCAGCGGCTCCTCCTCGTCCGGCAGCAGCAGGGTGCTGGACAGCAGCGGCTCGCCCAGCTCCGCCAGCAGGGCCTGGGTGACCACGTGGTCGGGGATGCGGACGCCGACGGTCTTCTTCTTCGGGTGCAGCAGTTTGCGCGGGACCTCACGGGTCGCCGGAAGGATGAAGGTGTAGCTGCCGGGGGTGGACGCCTTCACGGCCCGGAACACGTCGTTGTCCACCCGCACGAACTGGCCGAGCTGGGCGAAGTCGCGGCACATCAGCGTGAAGTGGTGCCGGTCGTCCAGATGCCTGATGGTGCGGATCCGGTCGATGCCGTCCCGGCTGCCGAGCTGGCAGCCCAGTGCGTAGCACGAGTCGGTCGGGTACGCGATGAGCGAGCCCGACCGCACCGAGTCGGCGATCTGGGAGATGCTCCGCGGTTGCGGGTTGTCGGGGTGCACGTCGAAGTACTTCGCCATCCGCCGAGCTTATGCCGAGCGACGCGAACCGGCCGAATCTCCGGTTCGGCGCGCATGGGCGCCGGAATCCGGGGCACACGACCATTCAGCCGCCCGGGACCCTCCCCCCCCCCCGGTCCCGGGTGAGGCGTCCTTCGCCGGCGGCCCTTCCCCCGAGGGCCGCCGGCGAAGTCGTGTCCGGTGGCCGGGACCGGCCCGGATCCATCGGGTAACGTCCGTGGACCGAGGCCGAGGCGAGGACGAGGAGCTGGGGCGAGATGGCAGGCCGAGCGGACCGGGGCCCCCACCACCCGACACCCGACGGCGACCGCTGGGCCGCGCAGCTCCTCGACCATCTGCGCCCCGGCGCCCGGGACCCCCGCCGGGTCGTCACCTGGCTGGCCCAGGCCGTCCAGGCGAGCGTCTGCCTCCGGGCCGCCGACGGCACCCTGCTGGCCGGCACCCGGATCCCCCTCGACGCCGGCCTGGTGGCCGACGTGACCACCGGCCGCATCTCGGCCGCCGCCGTCCAGGACGGCGACCGCCATCTGCGCCTGGTCGCCGTCCGCGCCCCCGACCCGCGCCCGGCAGCGGCCGGACTGCTCGCCGTGGCCCGCGCCACCCCCTTCGACCGGCGCGCCGCCGAGACGGTCACCCACACCGCCGGAGTCGTCGAACTACTGCTGCGCGAACGCGAACTGACCACCGCGGGCCGCCGGCTCCGGCGGGCCGCCGCCGACCTGCGGCTGGCCATCCTGCAACTCCTGATGGTGGAGGACACCGTCTCCGCCCGCCGCGTCGCCGCCGGCCTGTGGCCCGGCCTCCTGGACACCGACAGCGCCTGCGTGTACATCGTCGAAGGGCACCCCGCGGAACGTGACGGCCTCGCCGACGACTGCGTCGACGTGACCCACGGCCAGGCCCTCGTCGTACGCTGCCCCGCCATGGACGGCCACGTCATCGTCCTCAGCCCCTCCCCGGCCACCGGGGAAGCGCTGCGCACGCTCGTCGACGGCCGCCCCGGCACCTTCCTCGGCGGCAGCGTCCGCCAGAGCCTCGCCCAGACGGCCACCGCCTACGGCCAGGCGGTCAGCGCCCTCGCCGTCGCCCACTTCCGCCCCGACCAGGCCGCCGTCTACGCCGAACGCACCCATCCCGCCCGGCTGATGGACCCCACCGCACTGCGCGCCTGGTCCTGCGCCGTGCTCCGGCCCCTCGACGACCTGCCCCACCACACCCGGGCCGAACTGCTCGCCACCACCCGCCTCGGCCTGGAGTTCACCGCCGTCAGCGCCGCCAAGGTCCTCGGCGTCAGCCGCAACACGGTCCGCGCCCGCATGGACCGCGTCGAGACGCTGCTCGGCGCCGACTTCTCCGACCTCACCGTACGGGCCGTCGCCCATCTGGCCCTCAACACCGAGGCGGCCCGCACGGAAGACCTCGCCGGGGCGGCACGGCAGTCCGCCCCGGTCCGGCTCGGCGACCTGCTGGCGGGACCCGCGCTACGGGCCTGGGCCCAGGACCTGCTGGACCGCCTGGTCAGGGACGGCCGGGACCTGCGCGGCACCCTGCGTGCCTGGATCGCCGCCGACGGGAACGCCGAACGCGCCGCCCAGGACCTGGGCGTGCACGCCCAGACGGTCCGCGAACACGTCCGGGGCGCCGAACCCGTCCTGGAACGGCAGCTGCTGGCCTCCGGCACCGACCTCTACGAGGTCGTCCTCGCCCACCTCGTCCTCGGCGACCTCACGGCACCCGTCCTGCTCCGGGCGAACCAGGGCCAACCGGACTCACCTGTGCACAGGTGAGTCCTTCGTCCACCCGAACAGGCACCGGCGCGATACCCAACGGCCGGATCCGCACGTAAGTTCACCTTGCGCGGGGGCCCGACCGGCACGGGGGTCCGGTCGCCGCCCCCGCCACCTGCGGCTTTCACACCCCCAGCCGGACCGGGACCTCCTGCCAGCCGAAGGCGATGAACGACGGCACCTGCCGCAGCTCCTGCTCGCCCACCGCCAGCCGCAGGCCCGGAAAGCGGTCGAACAGGGCGGGCAGCGCGGCCAGCGCCTCCGCCCTGGCCAGCGGCGCGCCGATGCAGCGGTGCACCCCGATCCCGAAGGACAGATGGTCGTCGGCGCCCCGCGCGGCGTCGAACACGGCGGCGTCCGGCCCGTAGTGCGCCGGGTCGAGACCCGCCGCCGCGTACGTCGTGACGATCGCGTCCCCGGCCGCGATGGTCACGTCGCCCACCGTCAGGTCGCTCACCGCGAACCGCAGCGGCAACGAGGCGATCGAGGGATGCACCCGCAGCGTCTCGTCGATCACCGCGTCCCAGCCGATCGTCCTGGAGCGCACCGCGGCCAGCTGCACGGGCCGGGTCAGCAGCGCCACGACCGCGTTGCCGATCAGGTTGACCGTGGTCTCGAACCCGGCGCCGATCACCAGCAGCAGGGTGTAGAGCAGCTCTTCGTCGCCGAGCCGGTCGCCGTCCTCGTCGCGGACCCGGATCAGCTCCGTGGTCATGTCGTCGCCCGGGTGCTCCACCTTGTACGCGATCAAGCCACCGAGGACCGTGCCGATCCGCTCCTGCACGGACGCGGCGTGCTCCGGGCTCGGGTCGGAGGTGTCCATGATGGCCGCGATCAGCTCAGCGGCGTCGTCCCGCATCTCGTCCGGGACGCCGAAGAGTTCGCAGATCATCCGCATGGGCAGCGGATGGGCCAGAGCGGCGCGCAGGTCCACCACCGAGCCGTCGGCGCCGGCCTTGGCCACGGCGTCCAGCAGCTCCCCGGTGATCGCCGTGACCCGCGGCAGCATCGCCTCGGTGCGGCGGTGCGTGAAGCTCGGTGCCACCAGCTTGCGCAGCCGCGTGTGGTCCGGGCCGTAGGTGGACAGCATGTTGATCACGCCGACCCAGCCCAGGATCCAGCCCCAGGAGGGGTGTTCGGAGATCTCCGGCCACAGTCGCCAGTGCTTGCGCGGGTCCTTGCTGACCCGAGGGTCGAGTATGAGCTCCTTGAGCACGTCGTAGCCGGTGGGAGCCCAGGCGGGGATGCCGCCCGGCAGCTCGACCGGCACGACGGGGCCGAGGGCACGTAACCGCGCGCTCTCGGCCGGGATGTCGGAGCCGAACGGGTCGAGGGCGATGCGGTCGGTGACGGTCACGGCGTCTCTCCAGGCTGGTCGGGGGAGCGGGGGCTGAACCGGACGGGCAGGGACGTCAGCGAGCGGTGGAACGGGCCGGGCCGCCAGCTGAGCCGCTCGCGGGGCAGCACGGGTTCGAGGTCGGGCAGCCACAGGGTGAGCCGCTCGATCGCCTCGGTCGCGATGAGCAGCGCGTGGTGCCGGACCGGGCAGGCGTGCGGGCCCGCGCCCCACGACAGGTGCGAGGCGTCCCCGGCCCGCCGCCCACCGGGGACCTCCCGCTCGGCGAACAGCCCCACGGCACCGAAGGAGACCACCACCGGGACCGCCGGCCTGATCCACGCCCCGTGGAAGGAGACCGCCCGACGGGCGTAGTAGATGCCGTAGTTGGCCAGCGGGGTCTCGTGGTGCAGCACCTCGACCACCGCGTCCATGACCGGGCGGGCGCCGCTGGTCAGCGTGGAGTAGTAGAGCGGGTTGCCGAGGATCCGGGAGAGCGCGTTGGAGACCAGGTTCGTGGTCGGCTCGTACCCGGCGCCCAGGGTGAGGAACACCTGCCAGGAGACCTCCTCCGGGGTCAGTCCGGCGGGATGGTCCAGGAGCATGCTCGGCAGGTCCTCGCCGCGCTCGGCGACCTTGGCGGCGACCAGCCGCAGCACGTACTCGGCGTACTCCGCCTCGCCCTCGGCCGCCCGCGCACCACCCTCCATCATCTTCAGAACGCCCTCGTTGAGCCGGTCGCCCTGGCTGTCCGGCAGCCCGAACAGGTTGTTGAACACCAGTGCCATCAGCGGGCGGGTGAAGTCGGCGACGAGGTCTGCCTCGCCGCGGGGCGCGAAACGGTCCACCAGCAGCCGTACCGCGCGGTGCACCAGCGACCGCAGGTCGTGCGGTTCGATCAGGTCGAACACGTCGAGGAGGGTGGTCCGGTAGCGGATGTGCGCGTCGGCGTCCGAGAACAGCGCGTTGGGCCGCCAGCGCATCATGCCGAGCAGCGGGGAGTCCTCGGGGACGGTCCCCTCCCAGGCCCGCGGGTCGTGCGAGAAGGTCTCGACGTCCCGCAGCACGTCCAGGGCGGCGCGCCGCTCGGTGACGACGTACGCCGGGGTACCCGGCGCGAGTTCCGCCCAGCCGACCGGGCCCTGGGCGCGCAGGGCCGCGTAGTAGCCGTGCGGGTTGCGGGCGAAGCCGTCCTCCCACAGGCACACCGGAGCGGACACGGTGAAGGACTGCTGCACGGTCATCGGGCCTCCGCCGGCCGGTCGTCGATCAGATGCTGTACGAGGGCGAGCAGCGCGTCGACCGAGGAGTGCGCGTCCCGGGCGTCGCAGGTCACCAGCGGGGTACCGGGCTCCAGGTCCAGCGCGGCACGCAGTTGTTCGCCCGTGTGGTGGTCCGGGGCGTCGGGAAACGCGTTGAAGGCGACCGCGTAGGGCAGTCCCGCCTCCTCGACCAGGCCCAGCACGTCGAACGAGGCGTCGATCCGGCGGCCGTCCACCAGGACCAGCGCGCCCAGCGCCCCGTAGGAGACGTCCTGCCAGAGCGTCCGGAACCGGTCCTGCCCCGGCGTCCCGAACAGGTACAGCACGACCCCGCCGGGCAGGCTGATCCGCCCGAAGTCGATGGCGACGGTCGTGGTCTCCTTCTCCCGCACCCCGTCGAGGTCGTCGACGTGCGCCGAGGCCTCGGTGAGGTGCTCCTCGGTGTGCAGCGGGCGGATCTCCGACACCGAGTCGATGAGGGTCGTCTTGCCCACCCCGAACGGCCCGGTGACCAGGATTTTCACCAGATCGCGGGCGGAGTCGGGGAGATGGGTGCCGCCCGTGCGGGGCAGCTCACCGGTGCTTGAGGGCGCGGAGGCCATCGGCCACTCTCTTCAGCAGGTCGGGGTCGAACCGTTCGGCGGGCGGGATCGGCGCGCGGGCCCGCACCAGGTCCCGGTCGACGAGGTCGGCGGCCAGCACCCGGACGGCGGAGAACGGCAGCCGCAGCAGCGCCGCCGCCTCCACCACCGTCAGCGCACCGCCGGACAGCAGTTCCAGCAGCGCCTGTTCGGCGGCCGGCAGCCCGGCGGGCAGGGGCGAACCGTCGCGGGTGAGCACCGTCAGCCGTTCCAGATGCGGACGGCTGGGCCGGGCCACCCCGCCGGTGGACAGATACGCGGGGACCAGGGGGCGGCCGCCGCGGCGGCCGGTCATGCCGGCGCGCCGCCGTCGGAGCCTCTGGGCGCGGCCGCCATCGCCTTCTCACCCAGCCGGGCCACCTGCGAGTGCACGCGGTGCGCCAGCAGGTCCAGACGCACCTCCGGGTCGCCGTAGGCGGCCACACAGGTGCCGTGGTCGGTCGGCACGATCAGCACGTAGCCGTGGTCCGACTCGATGACCACCTGGCGTACCTCGGCCCGGTCCCGGTCCGCGAACGCGGCGGCCGCGGCCCGGCAGGCGCCCTGCACGGTACTGGTGATCGCGGCGACCCGCTCGGCGCTCGCCCGGGACAGACCGTCGGTGTGACCGGTCGCGAGACCGTCCCGGGTGAGCAGAACGGCGGCCAGTACGTGCGGTACCTGCAGGACGGGGTCCAGCACCCATGCCGTGTCGCCCGTGTCGCGGCTGGTCATCTGTCCGCTCCTCCTTCGTCGTCGGTCCGGTGGGGATCGGGCGGGGTGGCCCGCTCGGGTCCGCGTGCCGCCGCGGTGCCGTACTGCAGGGCCGCGAGCGCGGCGGCGGCCTCCTCGGGGCGGCGCGCGGCCGGCTGCGACGCGGGTGCGCCGGGTGCGGCGGCAGGGGTACGACGGCGCCGCCGCGGCAGTCCGCCCAGGTCACCCGGTTCCTGGTGGCCGGGGGCGGGAGCGGTGGCGCGACCGTGTTCGGGGCCGGCCCCGGCGGGCCCGGGTGCCGGAGCCGTGGCGGGAGCACGGGACGCGTGCGCCCCGTCGGCCACCGCCGCACGCCCGCCCGGCGTGCGGACGCCACCCTCACGCCCGGCTGCACCGCGCACGGGGGTCTCGCGCCAGGGCGCGCCGGCCACGGGTGTCCCGCGCCCAGCCGGCCCGCCCACGGCCACCGCAGGCACAGCCGCCTCACGGGCGACCGTCTCGCGCCCGGGTGTCCCGGGTCCGGCTGTCTCGCGCCCGGCTGTCCCGGGTGCCGGTGCTTCGTGCCCCGGTGTCTCCGGTCCAGGCGCTTCCCGCACGGGCTCTTCGGGCACGGGCGTTTCGCGTGCGCCGGTGTCGCGGGGCGGATGCTCGCGCGTCGAGCGTGGCGCGCTGGCCGACGGCGGACGTTCGCCGGGGTCGATCCGGCAGAGCAGATGGCTGTCCACCCGCAGCACCGCGCGCACCCCGCCGTAGGGGGAGGGGGAGGTGACGTCGACGTGCAGGTCGAACTGGCGGGTGAGCTGGCCCACCGCGGCCAGGCCCATGCGCGGCGGATCCCCGAGGTCGGTCAGCAGAATCGGGTCGCTGCCCGCGACCAGCCGCTGCGCGCGGGCCCGTTCGTCCTGCGTCATGCCGAGGCCCGCGTCGTCGACGGTGACGCACACCCCGTGGTGGACGTGTTCCAGGTTGACCAGGACCTCGGTGTCCGGCGCCGAGTGGCGCAGCGCGTTGTCGAGGAGTTCGGCGACGATGATGGCGACCGGCTCCACCGCGTGCGACACCAGGGCGGTGCCGGGTTCCAGGTGGTTGTGCACCCTGACCCGCCGGTACCCCGCGAGCCGGGCCTGGCCGCCGGTGACGGCGTCCACCACGTGGGACTCCTCGCGCGCCAGGCCCACCCAGGCCCCGCACACCACGGCAGCCACCTGTGCCCGCCGCAGCGACTGCTCGTTCTCATGGTCGAGCGCGAACAGCGTCTGCGCCAGCTCGGGATCGTCGTAGCGCTGTTGCAGACTCCGCAGGGCGTCCTGGAGACGGTACAGGGCGGCCTGGATCTCCCGGGTCGCACCGCGCAGTCCGGCCTGGGCGGCGGCGTCGATCCGGGCCCGCTGCGCGGTCAGCTCCTCGCGCAGTGCGGTGAGCACGTACTCCAGGGCGATCCCGGTGGGGGTCCCCGGCGTGTGCTGCCGGGCGGGCCCCGGCACCTTGAGGTGCGGATGGGCCAGCTGGGCCGCGGCGGCGGGCATCCGGCGGGCGGCGAGATGCTCGATCTCGGTGATGAACGCGCCCTCGGCGCCTTCCAGCCGGGCGTGCGACTCCGCGACCTCGGCCCGCAGCGCGGCGTTCTGGCGCCGGGAGCGCCACAGACTGCCGCCGAGGACGAGCGCGCAAAGCGTTCCGGCGGCGAGACCACCGGCCACCAGTTCCGGTAATTGGATCATGGAGTCGGATTCCAGGGGGTAGGGCAGCAGTGGGCAGGGGGGAGCCCTGGGGCCCCTCCCATGTGGCGCTCGCAGCACAGTACACACCGTCATTGACCGGCCTCGCACGGTGAATCGACACATCACTTCGAATCCGGCCGCCGACTGTTCGCTTCTGTGTCAAGTGTCGGAAATGCCGTACGTGGACGACGAGTTGGCCTCTGGAGAGGCCCGGGTCCTCACCGGGTGGCCGAGGCCGGCGCGGGCAGGTCGTAGACGTGGGCCGGCGAGATGATCCGGGTGATCGCCTTGCCGAACAGGGTGCTGGGCTCGATGTCGCCGTGGTAGCCGATGTCGGTGTTCAGCAGTACGGCCACCGTGGTGCGCGCCGACGGCAGGTACACCGTCAGTGCCTCGTAACCCGGCAGTGAGCCGTTGTGCCCGATCCAGCCCTGTACGTCGAAGATGCCGAGGCCGTACCCGGCGCCCGTGATCCCGGTCGGGGGAGTGGCGAGCCGCTGCTTCTGGGTGGCGGGGCCGACCATGGTGCTGCCGTCGGGGAAGACCCCGGTGGCCGCCGTACGGGCCCAGATGCGCAGATCGGCCAGGTCCGAGATCATCGCGCCTGCCGCCCAGCCCCAGGAGGGGTTCCAGTCGGCGGTCTCGGCCACCTTCCCGTTCGCTGTCTGGTCGGTGTAGCCCTGGGCGTGCGGGGTGGGGAACGCGTTCCCGGTCGGGAACACCGTCCGGTTCATGCCGGCGGGGGCGAGGACGTGCTGCCGGAGGTACGCGCCGAGTCGCTGTCCGCTCTCCTTCTCGACGAGCAGGCCGAGCAGGATCAGGTTGGTGTTGGAGTAGGAGAACTTCGCCCCTGGCTGGAACAGCACCGGATGCCTGAAGGAGTAGGCGAGCAACTGCCGCGGGGTGAAAGCCCGTTGCGGATCCGAGGTGAGCGCCTTGAAGAAGTCGTCGTCCTCGGAGTAGTTGAACAGTCCGCTGCGCATGCCCGCCAGGTCCCGCACGGTGATCCGGTCGCCGTTCGGCACGCCGCCGAGGTACTTTCCGATGGGGTCGTCCAGGCCGACCTTGCCCTGGTCGACCAGTTGCAGCACCGCCGTGACGGTGAACATCTTGGTCTCGCTGCCGATCCTCATGGAGAGGCCGGGCGACATCCGCTGCCCGGTCTCCTTGTTCGCGACCCCGAACGCGCGAACGTAGTCGCGCTGCCCGGGCGTCCAGACGCCGACGATCACGCCGGGCACATGCGCCTCGCGCATGACCCGCTGTACGGCCGCGTCGAGCCGGCGGGCCACGGCCGGAGTCATGGCCCGCACGTCAGGACTCCCGGAGGGCGACGGCGTGGACGCGGACGAACGCGCGGCGGACAGGGCCGGTACGGCGGGGGGTGCGGTGGCGAGCGGCGTCGTCAGTGCCCCCAGTACGACGGCGATCGCGGCGCAGGCGCGCAGCCTGGCGGGTGAGCAGGACATGGGCGACTCCCGGCACGTGGGGTGACCGTGCGGTGGGGTCGGACGTCGGAACCCTGGGTTCACAGGATACGAGGGTCTGTCCGAGGCCGCTCGCCGGCCCGCTACTCGTGGCTGACCGGCCGCAGCACCGCGAGCGTGGCGTTGGCCTCGCGCAACGCCAGTTCGAGCATGCCCGGCGAGTGCAGCGTGCCGGCCCCGTCGGGCGGCACCAGCCACTCCAGGCTGCGCCCGGCCCGGTACGGCGGCGGGGCGGCCACCCATGACCCCTTGGTCGCGTACCGCAGTCCGGCGCCGATCCAACCGCCGGCCGGATCGGGCGGCACGAAGAAGCCGACCCGGTGCGCCGCGCTGTCCACCAGGGTCGGCCCCGGCACCGGCAGCGACGGCCGCCACAGCAGGTCCAGTGCGAGCAGGCCGAGCTGGCCCGGCACGCTCAGCAGGTCCCAGAAGCGGCCCGCCTCCAGCAGCGAGACGCCCTCCCCGTGGTCCCACTCCCACTTGCACGTCCGGGGGTCCGCCGCGGCCGCCGCGAGCCATTCCACGCCCTGCATCCACATCGCGTTCGTCATCCACTGCTCCGGCACTCAAGACATCCGTCCGCCAACCCGGCACATGCATGCTGGTAGATATTTCTAAGTGGCGGAAGGGGTGGCGAACCCTGGCGTTTTGGGGTGTTTGTTCGAACAGGGAGCGTCTGTTCGGTTGTCGACGCGGCGGCAGGGTCACCGATGTCGACGGGCGCGCTGCATCTCAGCCGACGAAGGGCGTCAGGACGAGCATGGTGGCGTCGTCACGGACCTCGCAGCCCCGGGCCAGATCGGTCCACACCGCCTCGGTGAGCTCGGCGTCCGTGCCGGTGAACCCGGCCAGCCGCGACGGGAGCGGATAGAAGCGCCCGGCCCGGTCGCGGGCCTCCCAGACCCCGTCCGAGGCGATGAAGAGGCGGTCGCCGCGGCCCAGCTCGACCGTGATCTCCTTCGGCGGGTCCACCCCCGCCAGGTCCAGCCCCAGCGGAGCCGCCGACGAGACGGCGAGTTCCCGGGCCCGGCCGTCCCGCAGCAGCACCGGTGCCGGGTGACCGCAGGCGACGATCCGGACCGACCGCAGATCGGCCGAGAACTCCAGCAGCAGGGCGGTGGCGAACAGCTCGGCGTCGGGCACGCCGTCCGAGTCCACCAGCAGCCGGCGGTTCATCCGGGCCGCGACCGCCTCCAGGTCGGGCTGGTCGAGCACCGCCTCCCGGAACGCGCCGAGCAGCCCCACCACGGTCGCGACGGCGGCCAGCCCGTGCCCCCGTACGTCTCCCATCACCGCCCGCACCCCGTACGGCCCGTCGCGCACGTCGAAGAAGTCCCCGCCGACCAGCGTGCCGTGCTGCGCGGCCCGGTACAGCCCCGCGCACCCCACCGCCCCGACCCGCTCCGGCAACGGCGGCAGCACGGCCCGCTGCACCGCCTCCCCCACCGCCCGCTCGGTGAGCAGCTGGGCGTCACGGTGACTGCGCACGTAGGAGACGAACACGCTCAGTACCGCCACGAACGTGACCGTGAGCAGGTCGGTGTCGCCGGGCTGGTTGAGGTGGGTGGCGGGCACGTTGAGCAACATCACCACCAGGGAGCTGAGCACGGCCGTCGCCAGTGGCCCGTACGAGAGGACGGCCAGCGGCGGGATGGCTCCCAGGAGGAAACCGAAGTCGTGGCCGTCCGGGCTGATCAGTGTCGCCACGGTCACCGCCACGAGCAGGGCGAGAGGCAGCACCCGCACCCAGCGCGGCGGCGGCGCTCCCTGCAACCAGCCACGACCGTCCTGGTAGCCACGCGGCGACCAGCCGCGCACCCATGTCACATGCCCACGCTACGCCCGTGCCCCTGCCCGGTCCCACCGGCACCGGGCAAAACACGCGGCGGTCAGTCGACGTCCCTGCCCAGCACGGTCTCCGCCTCCGCGAGGATCTCGGTGACCCGCAGGCCGAACACGGCGTCGCACGGGTGCGCGCGTCCGGTACGGGCGGCGCCGAGCAGGGCGTCGGCGGCCCTGGTCAGGGCGGGTACCGCGCCTTCCGCACTCCTGGGCATCAGCGTCACCCCTGGCTCGCCCCGCAGTTCCACGTCCGCACCGGCCGCCGCCGGGGGCGCGGTGAGGCTCAGCGTCACCGTGCTGGAGGCCCCGGTGGCATGGTCGAGGACGAGGTGGACGGTGTCCGCGGGTCCGTGCACGGCGGCCGCCACCCGCCGTACGTCGCCCAGCACCGGCAGCAGCACGGACAGGGCGTGCGGGCCCACGTCCCACAGCGCCCCCTTCTCCTTGCGCCACGGAGAGTCGGCGAACGGGCTCTCGCCGGTGAACAGCGAGCCGAGCCACTGCGCCCTGGCCGTGAACCAGCCGGCCGCGGCGGCCTGTTCGCCGATCCACCGCTCCGGCTCCTGCTGGAACCGGGTGGTGAAGAAGACCACCGAGGCGACCCGGGCCCGCTCGGCCGCCTCCACCACCGCCCGCGCCTCGGCGACCCGGATCGCGAGGGGCTTGTCCAGCAGCAGATGGCGGCCGGCCCGCGCGGCCCGCACCGCCAGTTCCGCCTGCACGGCCGGCGGCAGCGCCACGGCCACCGCGTCGACGTCGGCGAACAGCGCGTCCACGTCGTCGTACGCCCGGACGCCGTACTGCCGCGCCAGCTCCCCCGCGGCCTGCGGGCGGCGGCCCCACACTCCGGCGAAGTCCAGCGAGCCGTGTCCCGCCAGCGCGGGGGCGTAGGCCGCCCGCGCCCAGGGCCCGGTCCCCAGCAGTCCGATGCGCATCTCGCGTTCCTTTCTCCGTGCTCTGCTCCACACCGTCGCCCGGCCCGTCAGGGGGCCGTGCGACGCCCGCCGCCGACATAGGTCCGGCGCCGCCCGGCGCCGTCCGCCAGCCACCCGGCGATGCTCTCGGCGATGGGCTGCCCGGTGTCCATCTCGACGAACCCGAACTGGCCCGACTGGTTGCACTCCAGGAACCACCAGATGCCGTCGGCGTCCTCGGCGAAGTCGAAGGCACCGTAGGCCAGCCCGGCGTCCTTCATATACGTGTGAACGGCCTCGGCGACTCGCAGGGGCACCTCCGCTTCCTGCCAGGGAGAGACGGACGGGGCGAACCGGACGTCCACGTCGTCGGGGTGGGCGTCCGGGTGCACCGGCTTGCGGGCGGCCAGCAGCCGCTCGCCGACCACCGTGAGCCGGATGTCGGCCCGCTTGGCGACCCGCCGCTGGAGCAGCGTCGGCCCGAACGCCACGGCCGAGAAGTCGGTGTCCGGCGCCACCCTGCTGGTCGGCACCGCCCGCGGCGGCTCCTGCGGGTGCGCCCCTGACACCGGCTTCACCACCAGGTCCGGGAACCGCGCCGCGAACTCCCGGGCCGCCTGCGGGAACGTCGTGATCAGCGTGGCGGGCACGGCGAGTCCGCTGCGCTGGGCCAGTCGCAGCTGCCAGGGCTTGTGGCGCGCCTGGCGGGCCGCGTCCGGATGGTTCATCCAGCGCGCCCCGGTTCCGCGCAGCATGCCGTACAGCGCCTGCGCGGACTCCTCGGACAGCCAGGCCGACGGCTGGGCGGCCCGGGAGGCCGCCACCCCCGGCCTGCGCACCCAGATGGAGCGCAGGCCGTCCACACTCACCAGGCGCCCGTTCACGGACAGGTGTCCGCGGCTGACGCCCTGTACATACTCGCCCGACAGGGCCACCCCGCTGGTGAGGTCGGCGGGGTCGAGGCGGACGACGGGCACGGATGCCTCGTGCAGCCGGAGGACCACCATGTCCGCCGTCACGTCCTCGTCACTGGTCAGGATGAGCACGGTCATCGTCGGGTTCCGCGCTCAGTCGTCGAAGTGCGTCTTGGAACCCGCTGTGGACGTCGTGGTCCCCAGGGCTCTGAGCGTTGCGTGATCGGTGGCTGCGATCCGGCCATCGTGGAGAACGTTCAACTGCAGTCCGGAGTCATACGCGTACGGAGTGGTGACGTCCAACTGCACAGCGGGGCGTGCGTAGTTGAGCGCGAACGGTTGCATGGTCTCTCCCTGTTTCGTTCTTCCATGCACTTATACGATTCGAACGCGTGGTTGGTTTCCTTACTCTGCGTAATCTCAGCCCCAATTAAGAGGTTGTTAAGGAAACAGCGCCCGATCGTCGCCACAAGTGGCCGATTTCACATGCCGGTCCGACGCGTGACAGGGTCAAATGCCTGCGATTCTCCGGGATGTCGCGAGGGCCTGTTCGGCGTAGCTCCGCCCGAAGAGGGCGGCATGCACCAACAGCGGGAACAACTGGTGCAGTCCGATGCGCTCGGTCCAGCCGTCGGCCGACGGCGCGGTCTCCTGGTACGCGGCCAGGATCCGGTCCAGATGCGGGCAGCCGAAGAGCCGGAGCATCGCCAGGTCGGTCTCGCGGTGACCGCCGTGCGCGGCCGGATCGATCACCCGGACCGTGCCGTCGGCGCCCCACAGCACGTTGCCGTTCCACAGGTCGCCGTGCAGCCGGGCGGGCGGCTCGGCCGGCCCGGCGAGCTCCGGCAGTCGTTCGCAGACCCGTTCGACCACCAGGGCCTCCCGAGGGTGCAGGGCCCCGCGGTCGACCGCCTCGCGGAGGTAGGGCAGCAGCCGGTGCTCGGCGTACCAGTGCGGCCAGTCGGCGCCGGGTTCGTTGCGCATCGGGGCGAGGCCGATCCAGGCCTCGCGCGGGCCGTGCGGCGGTGCCGCCCCGAAGGCCGGGGCTCCGCAGGCGTGCAGGGCGGCCAGTGCGCGGCCGAATCGGGTGGCCGCCTCGGCGCTCGGGGGGCCGGTGGTGACCAGTTCGGTCACCAGCCACCGCTCGTCGTGCCCGAGCACCTCCGGCACCTGGACCGCCCGGGCCGCGGCCAGCCAGCGCAGCCCGGCCGCCTCGGCCCGTACCGCACCGGATCGTTCGCCGCGTTTGACCATGGCGGCAGTGCCGTCCGCCAGTTTCACCTCGGTCAGGCTGCCGGACCGTGCCCGCCGGACCGAGACCGGCCGCCCGGTGAGCCGGGCGGCCGCCGCGTCCGGACCTTCGTCGCCGTCGACCACGGCCACCAGCGTACGGGCCGCACCCGGCCGGGACTCCGAGGCGCCCCGGTCGGGGCGCCGTGGGTGTCAGGAGCCCCAGGTGCCCTGGTCGACGGCGCAGCTCCAACCTGTGCCGTGCAGGGTGAACTTCACCTTGTAGGTGTGGGTGTCCAGCAGGTGGGACTGCACCCGCACCCCGAGGCTGGTCCTCTTCTTCAGGGTCGCCGTGGACACCGACACCGTCGTCGACGTCCGACGGGTGACCTTGCCGCCCGTGGGTGCGGCCGTGCCGAAGCGGATGTTCTTGACGTCCGTCACGGTGAACGTCACCTTCGTGAAGTCCTTGCCGGCGCTCTTGTTCTTGACGGCGAAGTAGAGGCCGCCGTTGGTCACCCAGTTGCTCGAGTTCGCGTAGAAGCGGCTCGGATAGACGATGTCGACCGGGCAGCCGGTGCTCTGCGGCGCCCCGGTCCGCGCGGACGCGCCCGCGGCGAGGCCGAGTTGGGCGGCGGTGACGACGCCGACGGTGGTCAGGACTCCGACGGATGTGCGCATGCGGCTCATTACGGTGATAACCCCCCCTGTGGTACTCATCGGAACTTAGCGAAGAGTCCCATGTTTCTCAGCCCAAAGCAGTCGCTTATCCCTCGTCAGGGTGTAATACGGCGACACGCCGACGGCGGGCCCGTGTCCGCCCGAACGGCGGTGCGCCCCGCCGCGGGATTGAGCCGGCCGGGCGGTGTTGGGCGTGTCGGCGCCACGGATGGGCGGCCCGGATGGTGCGCGGCCGGGAGCTGGCTGACGGTGGTTCATGTCGGAGCCGGGTCGTTTCAGCTGATGGAGTATCGGCGCCCGGCCACGGCGGAAGGACATAGAGATGCGTTCTGCCCGCATGATCCTCGCGACGACGGCCGCCACCGCGGCCCTGGCGTTCGCCGCTCCCACCGCGCACGCCGCGGGTTCGGGGGACCGCGACGACGGGGGCCGTGACGACAGCTCCTACAGCAGCAGCGACAGCAAGTTCGACCCCGAGACCTACAAGGGCAAGGGCGACGACGAGCAGGGCGGCAAGGGAGACAAGGGAGATAAGGGAGACAAGGGGGACCGGGGAAAGAACGAGGGCGGCTCGTGGGGTGACGACGAGGAGAGCGACCGTCCGCACGGCGGCATGCACACCGGTGGCGGCGCCCTCGCCACGCCCGGTGTCACGGCCGGCGGGCTGGCCGTCCTCGGCGTAGCGGCCTCGGGCGCCTACGCGCTGCGGCGCAGGAGAGTCGCCGGGCCCGTGTCCTGATGGGCATAGGAATACGGGGCCGCGGCCGCCGCCGGCGCTCGACACGCCGACGGCACCGCGGGTCCCGTCTCCCGCCCCTCCCGCTGCCGTGCCCCAGAAAGGTGACCCCGATGGCAGCTGGCCCTTCCTCTCCGAACCCCGACGCCCCTGACGCCGGCGACCCGGCCGCCGCGGCCGACACCCGGCGCGGCGGGCTGCTGCCCGTGTGGGGTGTCGCCCTGGTGCTGCTGGCCGTGGCACTGATCGGCGGACACGACAAGGCCTCCGACGACGCCGGCGGCGGGACCCCGGCCGGGCGCACCGGCGCCGCCCCCTCGGCCGATCCGCAGCGGACCCGTGAGGCGCTGCCCCGGTCCGTACCCACCCGCCTGCTCATTCCGAAGATCTCCGTCGACGCCCCCTTCACCGCTCTCACCATCAGCCCCTCGGGCCAGCTCGAACCGCCGCCCGCCGACAACACCAACCTCGTCGGCTGGTACTCCAAGGGTGCCGCGCCCGGTGAGGCGGGCACCGCGATCATCGCGGGCCATGTCGACACCAAGGTGTCGGCGGCCGTCTTCGTCAGACTGGACGAACTGGAGCGCGGCGACCGCTTCACGGTGGACCGGGCCGACGGCACGACGGCTCAGTTCGTGGTCGACGACGCCGAGACCTTCCCGAAGGACGACTTCCCCAGTGACCGCGTCTACGCGGACACCAGCCGCCCCGAGGCCCGGCTGATCACCTGCGCCGGCGACTACGACCACGACGTCAAGGACTACACGGAGAACCTGGTCGTCTTCGCCCACCTCGTCTGAGTTCGAACGCGTGACGAAGGCGCGGCTCAGCCGCCCGTCGACTCCCGCACCACCAGGCGGAAGGGACTGACGTACTCCTCCCGTTCCGGCCCCGGGCCGGCCCGGTCGATCCGTGCGGCCAGCAGGGCGACCGCGCGTTCGGCCATCAGGTCGTGGTCGGGGTCGACGGTCGACAGCGAGGGGACGAGGTACGCGCTCTCGTCGACGTTGTCGAAGCCGATCACCCTGACCTGTTCCGGCACCCGGACCCCGGTGTCGGCGAGCGCGCGCAGGACGCCCATGGCCACCGTGTCCGTCACACAGAACACCCCGTCGAAGTCGAGGCCGCCCGTCACCTTCTCGCGCATGCGGCGGGCCGCTTCCTGCATGGTGAGCGACGCGACCGTCACGACGAGGTCCGGGTCCGTCGCCAGTCCCGCGGCGGACAGCGCCCGCAGGTACCCGGCGTGGCGCAGGCTCGACATGTCGACCTCGCCGCCGAGCCGTCCGCACACCAGGGCGACCCGTCGGCAGCCCCGTTCGAGCAGATGCCGGGTCGCCGCTTCCGCGGCCGCCTCGTTCGGCATGGCGACGTGGTCGACGGGACCGCCGAAGACGCGCTCGCCGAGGATCACCACCGGATGGTCTGCCTCCAGCGCCTCGAGATCGGACCGGTCCATCCCGGCCGTGCTGAGGATGAGTCCGTCGTAGAGCCGGTTGCGGGACAGGGACAGGGCCGCCAGTTCGCTCTCCCGGCGGGCCCCGGTCTGTTCGATGCTCACCCGCAGACCGTGCCGGCCGGCCGCCGTGATGAGGGAGGCGGCCAGTCGGCCGTAGTACGGGCGGTTGATCTCGGGGACGGCCAGGCCGATGGTCCCGGTGCGGCCCTTGCGCAGGTTGCGGGCGGCGACGTTGACCCGGTAGTCGAGCCGGGTCATCGCCTCCAGGACGCGCTCCCGGGTGGCCGGGCGGACGTTGGGGTGGCCGTTGATCACGTTGGAGACGGTCATCGCCGAGACTCCGGCCGCCTTCGCCACGTCCTGGATCGTCGCCACGCTCACTCCCGCCTGCCGTCCTCGGCAAGACGATAGAGGGCGGCTCCGTGCGCGGGCAGCTCGGCGACCAGGTACCGGCCGTCGTGAGCGGTGTCGGTACGGGTCCACAGCTCGCGGACCCGGTCACGGGGCCCGGCTGCGACCGATCCCAGCGGCACCTCGAAGCGGCGTGCCTCGTCGGCCAGCGAGAACACCGCCGCGTACCGGGTGTGTCCGTCGGTGTCCCGGGCGGTCCAGAGCACCAGATCCCCCTCCCGGAGCACCTCCCGGTTGCCGGTGCTGTGCCACAGGACGTCGAGCGCCTCGTCGTTGGTGAGCAGCTCGATCGTCTCGGGCGGGCTGGTGGGCAGGTCGCCGCCCATCATCAGCGGAGAGCGGGAGATCAGCCAGAGGGTGAGCAGGCTGACCTGCTCGGGGCGGGTGAGGCGGGACAGGCGGTCCGTGCCCCGCTCGGCGCGGATGCCGATGTGCCCGAGCGGCAGCATGTCCGCGTCCGCCCAGCCGCCCTCCCGCTGCCAGGGCGCCCAGCGCGCCATGCGCGCGAACTGCGCCTCGACGTCCTCCCAGCGGTCCCACAGGTCGTCGCACACCCGCCACATCGTGGCGTGCTCCCGCAGGTGGTCCAGCCGCGCCACGGACAGGTCCGTGCCGGGGGAGAGGCTCAGTTCGATGGGCCGTCCGCTGCGTTCGACGGCCCGTGCGTAGGCGGCGATCTCCCGTTCGTGGTAGGGGAAGAGCATGTCGTCGGCCTTGACGAAGTCGACGCCCCACTCGGCGAACTGGGCGACCTGGGAGTCGTAGTAGGCCTGGGCGCCGGGGTGGTCGTGGTTCAGGCCGTGGTTGTCGGAGTTCCAGGGGCACACCGAGTCGGTGTCGGCCACGTCGGCGGCGGTGAACTCCGTGCCGAGCACCGGGAGTTTCGCCTCGACCGCCCGACGGGGGACGCCCCGCATGATGTGCAGTCCGAACCGCAGCCCCATGGCGTGCACCCGTGCGGCCAGCGGCCCGAACCCGGCGCCGCCCACCGCGGAGGGGAACCTGTTCGGCGCGGGCAGCTGGCGGCCGTACTCGTCCAGCACGAGCGGCGCGTCCGGGTTGTAGCCGTGGGCGCGGGCGGTGGGCTCGTACCACTGGATGTCCACGACCACGGTGTCCCAGCCGTGCGGGAGCAGGTGGTCACGCATGAACTCGGCGTTGGCGAGGACCTCGTCCTCGGTGACGGTGGTGCCGTAGCAGTCCCAGCTGTTCCAGCCCATGGGCGGACGCAGCCGACGGGCGGGCAGCGGACGTGCTGGTCGGGTCATGTGCGCGCTCCTGCGGGTCAGTGCTGGGTCAGGGCAGCCTGGACGGTGACGAACGAGTGGGGCGGGAGGGTGAGCCGGAGACCGCCGGCGGCGTCGGAGAGTCCGTCGAACTCCCTGGGGGCCACCGTCGTCGCCCCGGGTGTGTTGTGTGCCTGGAGCCTGTCCGCGGTGAGGATGCGGGCGGTCGGGCCGGCGAGGGTGCCGCCGCGCAGGTCGAGGAGGAGGTCGGCGGGCTCGTCGGCGTCGAGGTTGCTCACCGAGATCAGGACCTTGCCGTCCTTGACGCTGGCGGAGGCGGACAGGGTGTCCAGTTCCGCGTCCCCGACCCGGCGCCGGGCACCCTCGGCGCGGACGTGCACCGGGAGCGACGTGGCGTCCTGGTGGCCCTTGTTCATCTCGAAGACGTGGTAGGTCGGGGTCCGGACCAGGCGGTCGCCGTCGGTGAGGATCATGGCCTGGAGGACGTTGACGGTCTGGGCGATGTTGGCCATGTGCAGGCGGGCGGCGTGCTTGTGGAAGATGTCGAAGTGGGTGCTCGCCACCAGCGCGTCCCGCAGGGTGTTCTGCTGGAACAGGAACCCCGGGTCGGTGCCCGGCTCGACGTCCCACCAGGTGCCCCACTCGTCCAGGACCAGGCCGACCGTGCGGTGCGGGTCGTAGACGTCCATGACCGTGGAGTGGCCGGTGAGGATGCGGTCGATCCGGCGGGCCGACACCATGGTGCGGTAGTAGTCGTCGGTGTCGAAGCCGGTCGCGCTGCCCTTGGCCTCCCAGGGGCCCGCGAGGGTGTAGTAGTGCACGGACAGGCCCTGGAAGAAGGTCTTCGGGGTGGCCTCGCAGCCGAAGCAGCTGATCTGCTGCATCAGGGTCTCGGTCCACTTGTAGTCGGCGTCGGAGGCGCCCGAGGCGATGCGGTAGAGCTTGTTGTCGCCGTGGTCGCGGCAGTAGGTGGCGTACTGCCGGGCCAGGTCGGCGGAGTACTCGGCGCGCATGTTGCCGCCGCAGCCCCAGGTCTCGTTGCCGATGCCCCAGTACGTCACCCGCCAGGGTTCCTCGCGGCCGTTCTCCTTGCGCAGCCGCACCATCGGGCTGTCGCCGTCCCGGGTCAGGTACTCCACCCACTCGCTCATCTCGCGGACCGTGCCGGAGCCCACGTTGCCGCTGATGTACGGCTCGGCGCCCAGGAGTTCGCACAGGGCCATGAACTCGTGGGTGCCGAAGTGGTTGTTCTCCTCGACGTTGCCCCAGTGCGTGTTGACCATCCGGGGCCGCCGCTCGCGCGGGCCGATGCCGTCCTGCCAGTGGTACTCGTCGGCGAAACAGCCCCCGGGCCAGCGCAGGTTGGGGATGTCCAGGGCGCGCAGGGCCTCGACGACGTCCAGCCGGATGCCTCCTTCGTTGGGGACGGGGGAGTCCTCGCCGACCCAGAAACCGCCGTAGACGCAGCGACCGAGGTGCTCCGCGAAGTGGCCGTAGAGATGGCGGCTGATCGTCGGACCTTCGATGTCGAGGTTGATGATCGCGGTGGCTGTGGACACGGGCACTCCTGACCGACTGAGATGTTCGATATGACGAACGGCGTCCGCTGAACCGGTTGTATCGATAAAAAGTTGCCATCGAGCGGTGGGAGCGTCAAGAGTGCGGACGGCCCGGCCCTCTCGTGGAAGGGCCGGGCCGGACAAGGCGGAGAGGCGTCAGACCGCCGACGCCGCCGGGTACGTCGGGTACTCGACACCGGACACGTACTGGACGACCCGGACCACCTGGCAGGAGTAGCCGAACTCGTTGTCGTACCAGAGGTAGAGGATCGCGTTGTCGCCCTCCACCTTCAGCGCGCCGGCGTCGACGATCGAGGCGTGGCGCGAGCCGATGAAGTCGCTGGAGACCGCGTCCGGGGCGGTGGTGAAGTCGATCTGGCGCTTGAGCGGCGAGGTGAGCGACACCTCGCGGAGGTGGTCGAGGACCTCGGCGCGGGTCGCCTCGCGGCCCAGCTGGAGGTTGAGGATGGCGATCGACACGTCCGGCACCGGCACCCGGATCGAGCTGCCGGTGATCCGCGCCTTGAGGTCGGGCAGCGCCTTGGCGACGGCGGAGGCGGCACCCGTCTCGGTGATGACCATGTTGAGCGGCGCGGACCGGCCGCGGCGCTCCGACTTGTGGTAGTTGTCCAGCAGGTTCTGGTCGTTGGTGAACGAGTGGACCGTCTCCACGTGTCCGCGCAGCACGCCGTACTCGTCGGCCATCGCCTTCAGCGGCGGCACGATCGCGTTGGTGGTGCAGGACGCGCAGGACAGGATCTGCTCGTCCGGCTTGATCGTGTCGTGGTTGACGCCATGCACGATGTTCGGGACGTCGCCCTTGCCCGGCGCGGTGAGCACGACCTTCTCGATGCCCGGGCGCAGGTGCTTCGACAGGCCCTCGCGGTCCCGCCACCTGCCCGTGTTGTCGATGAGGATGGCGTCCCGGATGCCGTACTGCGTGTAGTCCACGGCGCTCGGGTCGTCGGCGTAGATCACCTTGATCTCGTTGCCGTTGGCGAGGATCGTGCTGCTCTCCTCGTCCACGGTGATCGTGCCCTGGAACTGCCCGTGGATCGAGTCGCGCCGCAGCAGCGAGGCGCGCTTGACGATGTCCTCGGCACCGCCGCGGCGCACCACGACGGCCCGGAGCCGGAGACCGTTGCCGGAGCCGGACTTCTCGATGAGCAGCCGGGCGACCAGCCGGCCGATGCGGCCGAAGCCGTAGAGGACGACGTCGCGGGGTTCACGCCGGTCGATCTTGTCGGCGCCGGTGGCGCCGGCGACCTCCTCCGCGGTGAACGCCGCCACCGTCAGACCACGGTCGTCGGCCTTGTACTTGGCCGCGAGCATGCCGAGGTCGATCTGGGAGGGCCCGAGGTCGAGCGTGGTGAGCGCCTGGAGGAAGGGCATCGTCTCGGTGACCGAGAGCTCGGCGCCGTCGATCTGGCGGGCGAAGCGGTGGGTCTTGAGGATGCTGACCACCGACTTGTTCACCAGGGAGCGGCTGTGGAGCAGGACCGTCACGTCCCGCTCCCGGTGCAGCTTCCCGATGAGCGGGATCATCGACTCCGCGATCTCCTCACGGTTCTTCCAGTTGGTGAACGAGTCCTCGTTGACAGTCACAGACCTGCATCTCTCGATCGAGCTGGGTGGCGCTCATATGGTAAACAGATCGACAGATGATCGATCAAGGGGGTGCGCATGTGATGCGGGTCGCGTGGGTCTGAACGGGTGCGGAAGACCGTAAGAAACCCCCGTGTCGCGTTGCGAGGTGGCGTTCCGCTGCCGATGGTCGGACCGTGAGCACGTCATCCGTACCGCGGTCGGGCCCCGTCGCCCCGTCGCGCCCCGCCCGTCTGCCCTCCCTCGGCCGCACCCCGTCCGGCCTGGGGGCCGCCCTGGCGTTCTTCGTGGCCGTCCGGCTCGCCGGAGCCACCGTCGTCGTCCTGGCGAACCGCGCCACGGGGCACCCGCTCCTGAGGAACCTCGCGCACGCCTGGGACGCCCGCTGGTACCAGCACATCGCCGCGTACGGCTACGGCGACCTGATCGAGATCACGCGCCACGGAGGCGTACAGGCCGACTGGGCGTTCTTCCCGCTGTACCCCGGGCTCATCCGCGCCCTGACGACGGTCCTGCCGCTCACGCCCGGCAAGGCCGCGCTGCTGCTGGCCGGCGTCGCCGCCGTGGTGGCCGCGTGGGGCGTCTACCGGGTCGGCGACCTCGTGTACGGCCGCGGCGTCGCCACGGCGCTCGTCGTTCTGTGGGCCGTTCTCCCCCAGTCGGTCGAACTGACCATCGCCTATACCGAGTCCCTCTTCTCGGCGCTCGCGGCCTGGTCCCTGTACAGCGTCCTCAGGGGCCGTTGGCTGTGGGCCGGCGGTCTCGCCGCGCTCGCCGGTCTCTCCCGGCCCAGCGGCTTCGCGGTCGCCGCCGCGGTCGTCGTCGCGGGCGCCCACGAGGCGGTACGGCGACGGGGCCGGGTCTCGCCCCGGCTCTGGGTGGGGTGCCTGACGGCCCCGGTCGGCTGGCTCGGCTACGTCCTGTGGGTGGGACACCGGACCGGCGACCTGCTGGGGGGCTACTTCGGGGTGCAGCAGGCCTGGAACTCGCGCTTCGACTTCGGCCGGGGGTCCCTGCTGTTCGTGAAGGGCCTGCTGGTGCACGGCGGCGGCTTCGTCTACGCCGCCGCCCTGGTGATGGTCGTGGCCGGCGTCCTGCTGTTCTGCCTGCTCTGCCTTGACCGCGCCCCACTGGTCCTGGTGGTCTTCGCCGGCGTGCTGGTCCTGGTGGTCGTGGGCGGCTCGGGCTCCTTCGCCTCCAAGCCCCGCTTCCTGCTCCCCGCCTTCCCCCTGCTGATCCCGCTGGCCCGCGCGCTGGTCAGAAGCTGGCGGCTGCGACCTGCCCAGGCCGTCCTCGTCGTGGGCGCGCTCACCGCGGTCTCCCTGCTGTTCGGCGCCTACGTCATGACGGTGGCCCGCGCACCCCTGTGACGCGGCGGGCCGGGGGCACGGCGTAGGGACCGCGGGGAGCCCGACCGGGCGGCCCGATGAGGACGCCCGGCGGCACACCGTCAACCGCTCCTGACTCGCCGGCGCGGCCCTGGCGCGGAGCGGTCACGGGATCACGGGGGCGAGCGCTAGCGGGGATTGAAGACCACGCTGGCGAAGTGGACGCCGCCGGGAGCCGAGTGGCCGGGGGCGATCCGGCGCGCGGTGCCCTTGCACTTCGCCTTGCTGTAGACGACGAGCGCCTTCTTCGTGGAGTTCTGCGGGCCGCGCGCCTCCTGCGCCATGTCGAGGCACTTGCGGTCCGGCGGGTTCTGGATGGCGTACGCCTTGCCCTTCGGTCCCACCCAGACGAAGGTGCCCTGGGCGGCGGCCGCCGGACCCATGGTGAGAACGGTGAGGGCGAGCCCGCCGAGAGCGACGGCGAGCGGACGACAGAGGCGCATCGTGATGTCCTTCGTGAACGGTGACAACGGTGAAGAAGGGGCGGCGGAAAGACCGGAGCCCGGGGTCATCACACACCGTCACGGCACCCGGACGGCCCGTCGACACGGAAACTTCCCACGTGCGGGCGACCCGGGTCGGCGTGTTGTGGCGCTCGGCCCCGGCGGGAGGCTCAACCTCTGTGGTGCGTACGGGAGTCGGGGCGGCGGCCGGTCGGGGCCCCTGGAGCCGTCGGCGATTCGGCACGCGAACAACGGGACGTAAGGGTAGATTCCCGACCACTGTTGCGAAGGGGTGTCACCGTCGGACGGGGCAGGACATGAGCACGCACGACCGCTGCGCGGTGACGACCGGTATCGCACGGCTGTACGCGGACCCCGCGCCGGTCGGGCGCGGCCGGGTCGGGCTGGTCACCAACCACACCGGGGTCCTGCCCGATCTGCGTCCCGCCGCGCCCGCGCTGCTCGACGCCGGGGTGCCGCTGGTCGCGCTGTTCGGTCCGGAACACGGACTGTACGGGGCCGGTCAGGCCGGTGAGAGCGACACCGTCCGGCGGGACCCGGACACCGGGCTGCCGGTGTACGACACGTACGGCCGCGCCGGCGAGCGGCTCGACAAGCTGCTGATCGACAGTGGTGTGGACACCCTCGTCCTCGACCTCCAGGACATCGGGGCCAGGTACTACACCTACGTGTGGACCATGTTCGACCTGATGGCGTCGGCGGCCCGTACGGGCGTGCGGTTCGTCGTCGCCGACCGGCCGAATCCGCTCGGCGGACTCGTCAGCGAGGGTCCGCTGCTGGAACCGGACTGGTCCAGCTTCGTCGGACGCGCCGCCGTTCCCATCCGGCACGGTCTCACCTGCGGCGAGCTCGCCAGACACCTCAACACCTCGGCCGTGCCGCGCGTCGCGGACGGGCCGGTCGACCTGACGGTGATCGAGGCGCTGGGCTGGCAGCGCGCCATGACCGCGGAGGACACCGGTCTGGCCTGGGTGGCACCCTCGCCCGACATCCCCACGCCCGCCACCGCCTTCGTGTATCCCGGCACCTGCCTGTTCGAGGGGACGAACCTCTCGGAGGGCCGCGGCACCACACAGCCCTTCGAGATCGTCGGCGCCCCGTACCTCGACCGGCGGTTCGCGCCCGCGCTCACCGAACTCGCGCTGCCCGGCGTGCACTTCCGGGAGCTGCGGTTCACACCGGCCTGCCACCGGTACGCCGGACGGCCACTGCGCGGAGTCCAGCTGCACCTCACCGACCGGGCGACGTTCAGGCCGGTACGCACCGCCGTCGCGATGCTCGCCACGCTCCGGCGGCTGTACCCGGACGACTTCGCCTGGGAGCCGGGGGACGGCGGAGCGGCACGGAGCGGTGCCGAAGGGACCGGCGCCGAGGACGCGGGTGCGCAGGACACGAGTGCGGACGAGACCGGTGCGGAGGGGGCCGGCCGCCGTCCCTTCATCGATCTGCTCTGGGGATCCGACCGGTTGCGGCGCGCCGTCGACGCGGGTGACGACCCGCTCCCGCTGTGCGGACCACCGGTCCCGCCCGGCCGATGGGCCGGCGACGACGTCCTGCTGTACCGCTGAGGCCGGCCCGTCGCCCCCCTGAGCTCACGCAGCTTCCCGCCTCCCCGGAAGGACCACCCGTCGATGACCCACCCCACGACGACATCCCGAGTCGGGATCCGCGGCTTCCGGTCGGGTGACGGCCCCCGGCTGGTGGAGGCGTGGGCCCGGAGCGCGCCCGCCGACCCGATCACCGCGGACCGCTTCCGCTCCCTGGTGCTGCTCGACCCCAACTTCGACCCGGCCGGACTGCGGATCGCCGCCGACGGCGACCGTGTCCTCGGCGCCGCCTACGCGGTGCGCCGGCTGACCCCGATGGCCGGCACCGACCTGGAGCCCGAGCAGGGCTGGATCCCGTTCTTCTTCGTCGCCCCGGACGCCCGCCGCCGGGGCCTGGGCCGCCGGCTGCTGACCGAGGCCCTCGACTGGCTCGGCGGCCAGGGCCGGACCCGGGTGGACTTCTCCTCGTACACCCCGAACTACGTCTTCCCCGGCCTGGACGCCGAGGCCTACCCGGAGGCGGCCGGGCTCCTCGACTCCCTGGGCTTCCGCACGCTGTACGAGGCGGCGGCGATGCACCGTGCCCTGGTCGGCTACCGCGTCCCGGCCGACGTCCTGCGCCGGGTGGGCGAACTGACCGCCCGGGGCCACCGGTTCGGCACCCCGGCCGACGACGACCTGGTGGATCTCCTCGACCTCGCCGGGTGCCACTTCGGGCCGGACTGGGCCTGCACCATCAGGGGGTGTCTGACCGCGGGCACCCCGCTCGACCGGATCGTCACCGCACGCGACCCCGCGGGCCGCATGGTCGGCTGGGCGATGCACGGCGCGTTCGACTCGGTGGACGAGCGGTTCGGGCCCATCGGGGTGCTGGCGGAGATGCGGGGCACCGGACTCGGCGAAGTCCTCCTGCACCTGGTCCTGGAGCGGATGCGGGCGCGCCGGGCGCACTCCGCGTGGTTCCTGTGGACCGGCGCGCAGTCCCCGGCCGGACACCTCTACCGCAAGACCGGCTTCACCACGACCCGGGTGTTCCGGGTGATGCGCCGGGAAGCCGCCCGGTGACCCGAACACTGAGCCGCCGTCACGTCGCGCTCGCCCTGCCCTCGGCGGTGCTCGCCGCCGGCTGCGCCGCACCGTCCAGGGGCACCGGACGGCCCGGCGACCCGATCGTCCTCACCCTGCTCTCCCACTACGCGAGCGGGGCGCTCAAGGAGGCCCTGCGGGGCCCGGTCGACGAGTGGAACGCCACCCACGACCGGGTCAAGGTGGCGACCGAGGCGGTGGAGTTCACGGACCTGCTGACCACGGTCATGGTCCGGCAGGCCGCCGGGCAGGGCGCCGACCTCCTGCACCCGTACTGCCTGTGGAACGGCCAGCTCGTCCGGGCCGGGGTGCTGCGGCCCGCGCCACCCGGGCACGCCGAGGAGATCCGACGCGGTTACGGATCCGCCGCGGTCGGTTCCGCGTCGGTGGCCGGCACGGTCTACGGCTATCCCACCGAGATGCAGACCTACGCCCTCTACTACAACAGGCGGCTGCTGCGCGAGGCCGGCGTCGCAGGGCCGCCGCGCACCTGGCGGGAGCTGGAGGACGCGGCCTGCCGCACCGCCCGGCGGGACCGCTACGGCAACACGCTGGTCCAGGGTTTCGGGCTGTCGACCTTCGACGACTCCACCACCGTCGGCCAGACCCTCGCGCTGCTCAACGCCGCCGGCGGGCGGTTCGTCTCCGCGGACGGCAGACGCACCGAGCTCGACTCGGCGGCCGGCCGGGCCGTGTTCGACCTGGAGCACCGCCTCGTCGCCAGGGGCGCGAGCGACCCCGGTGTCAACGTCTACCAGGCGTTCGCGTCCGGGCAGGTGGCCATGGTGATCAGCGCCGGCTGGTGGACGGCGAACCTGAAGTCGCTGATGGGCACGGCCTACCGCGATGTCGGAGTCGTACCCGTGCCCCTCCCGGAGACCGGCGGCAGCCGCGCCACCCTCGCCACCGGCTTCATGCTGGGCGTCAACACGGCCGCCCGGCACCCGCGCGAGGCCTGGGAGTTCCTGCGCTGGCTCAACACCGAGAAGGTGCGCGGTGCCACCCGGATGAGTGCCCTCCAGGTGTCGGTCGGCTCGCTGACCGGCCGCGCCGACGACATGCGGACCCTGCTCGGCGCGGGCACCGATCCCAACCTGCGGCCCTTCCTCGACGCACTCGCCTACGCGGTGCCGGAGCCGAACGTACCGGGCGCGCAGCAGGCCAAGTCGCTGCTGCGCCAGAACATCGAGGCGCTGTGGACCGGCCGGCAGTCGGTCGGGGAGGCCCTGCGCACCACCCGCCGCCAGGTCGACCAGGAGGTGTCCCGGTCATGGTGAACGCCACCCTTGCCCCGCGGCCGACCGAACGTGCCGCACCCGGCGCCCCCGCCACCCGCCCCCGCGGCCGTGACCGCAGGCAGCGCCGCCAGACCGCCGTCGCCTATCTCTTCCTGACCCCGGCGCTGCTGTTCTTCGCCGTCTTCCTGGTCCTCCCGCTCGGCTTCGCGCTGCTGCTGTCGACGTCCCGGTGGGCCGGCTTCGACCTCGGTGCCATCGAACCGGTGGGAGCGGACAACTTCGCCGCTCTGTTCGCGGCCGGCTCGACGTTCGTGACGCCGGTGCTCACCAACACGCTGCTCTTCGCCCTCGGCACCGTGGTGCTCTCGCTGGCCGGCTCGGTGCTCGTCGCCACCTGCATCGACAAGCTGCGGTTCCAAGGGCTTTGGCGCACCCTGTACTTCCTGCCGATCGTCACGACCGTCGTCGCCGTCGGCAACGTCTGGAAGTACATGTACGAGCCCGGTGGCCTCGTCAACGGCGTCCTCAACGCCCTCGGACTCGGCTCGGTGGCGTTCCTCCAGGACCCGGACACCGCCCTGCCCTCGGTCGTCGTCGTGCAGTCGTGGGCCTCCGTCGGCTCGGCGGTCCTCGTCCTGACGGCGGGGCTGAAGTCCGTCCCCGAGACCTACTACGAGGCCGCCGCCCTCGACGGCGCGGGTCCCGGCACCGTCTTCTGGAAGATCACGCTGCCGTTGCTGCGACCGTCCCTGATGTTCGTGTGCGTCACCCAGTTCCTCACCGGCCTCCAGTCGTTCGCGCTGATCACCGTGATGACCAGGGGCGGACCGGGGGACGCGACCGACGTGGCCGCGCTCGAGATGTACCGGCAGGCCTTCTCCTACGGCGACTGGGGCACCGCGAGCGCCGCCGCCTTCGTGCTGTTCGCGGTGGTCCTCGCAGTCACGCTGGTGCAGTTGTGGCTCTTCCGGCGCACGGGGGAGGACGCGTGAACCGCCGGCCCTTCCCCTGGCTGTCCTACCTGCTGGTGATCACCGGCGCGGTCCTCACGGTGGTGCCGTTCGCCGACATGGTGATGACGTCCTTCAAGGGGCCGGACGAGGCCGGCACGCTGCCGTACCGGTTCCTGCCCAGGGCGTTCGACCTGTCCAACTACCGGGCGGCGGTCCACCAGCTCGACCTGCCGGTGCTCTTCCGCAACAGCGTCGTCGCCACGACCGTCATCACCGGTTCGGTGCTGCTCACGTCCTCACTGGCGGGCTACGCGCTCGCCAAGCTCCGCTTCCCCGGCCGGCGCCTCGTCTTCCGCCTGGTGCTGTCGACGATGATGTTCCCGCCGTTCCTGTTCTTCGTCCCGCACTTCCTGATCCTGGTGCACTGGCCGCTGGCGGGCGGCAACGACCTGCTCGGGCGCGGCGGCGCCGGGCTGACCGTGAGCATCGTCGCGCTCGCCGTGCCGTTCCTCGTCAGCAGCTTCGGGATCTTCCTGACCCGCCAGTTCATGATCTCGATCCCGGACGAGGTGCTGGAGGCCGCGCGCATCGACGGCGCCGGCGAGCTCACCGTGTGGTGGCGGATCGTCCTTCCGCAGACCAGGCCGGTCCTGCTCACCCTCGGCCTGCTGACCTTCGTCGACGCCTGGAACGAGTACATCTGGGCGCTGCTCGTGTCCACCGCGAATCCGGACGTGATGACCCTGCCCGTCGGCATCCAGCTGTTGCAGGACTACGTCGACCCGACCCGCACGACGCCCATCGTCATGGCCGGCCTGGTCCTGAGCACCGTGCCGGTCCTGGCCCTCTTCCTCCTGTTGCAGAAGCACTACGTCCGGGGAGTCATGCTCAGCGGCCTCAAGTGAACGCCCGCCTCGTGGACTTCCCCGGGCCGCACGGGAGCGGCGACCGTCACAGGCCCCGCCAGACGTTGTCGAAGGCAGCGTCCTCGATCTCCCGGCGCTGCCGTACGGCGGCGAGTTCCGTCACGGCGTCGTTCACGGCGGCCACCACCGTGACGGTCGCCTCGGGGGCGGCGCCGACGAGGTCCCCGGCCGCCTCGTCCTGGATCCCGACGGCGGCCGCCAGGGCGGCGAGGACGGGCTCACCCGACGTCCAGCGTTCGTGCGCCGCGGCGCGCTCCGGCGAGTCGGACGGCTCCGTGCGGCCGGTCGGCAGCGGCAGCCAGCGTCGCCGCTGCTGGGCGACCACCGTGCCGTCCGCCTCCAGGACGTCGAGGTAGGCGGCGCCCAGGCCACGCCCGCGGCGCCACAGCCAGTCCTCCACCGACTCGTACGGTGCCTCCTGCCGCAGCGCAGCGGCCGCCTCGTCCAGGAGCCGGTCTCCCGTGCCGCCCTGCGGAGCGGGGACGACGAGATCGCCGTCGAGCGTGACCGCCCCGGCCGCGAGGAGATCGACCAGTTCGGCTCCCGCGAGTGCCAGGGAGAGGTCGCCCTGCGTGACGGGCCGGGCGGCGGCGTCGTACACGGTGACGAGGAACAGGTCCCGGGGTGTGGTCATGTCGGACTCCCCAACTGAGGCGGCAGAGACAACGCAGGCACCAGAAGTACCAGAGACACCTACGACAAGCGTGGTGCGGATGACTACGATGCCCGGTTCGGGCGCCCCGCAGTCCCCTGCGCTTGGGCCGTACCGGTCACGCCTGCTGCCGGCCGACCTGCGCGGTAGGCTGCTCGGCGATCAGGAGGGTTCGCAAGGGTGACGCGACCGGAGGCGGAGAACATGACAGCGCGGGCCGGGTCCTCGTCGTCGTCCGCCGCCGTCGGGGCGGGCGGCCGGGACAGCCGGCTGGGCCCGCTGATCATCACCCTGTTCGCGCTGTACGCGCGCGGTGAGCAGGACTGGCTCTCCGTCGCCTCCGTCATACGCCTCATGGCCGACCTCGGGGTGGAGGGACAGGCCGTGCGTTCCGCGGTCTCCCGGCTGAAGCGGCGCGGGGTGCTGCGCGGCGAGCGGCGCGGGGGCGTCGCCGGGTACGCCGTCTCCGAGGGCACGCTGGATGTGCTGGCGGAGGGCGATGTCCGGATCTTCGAACGGAGCCGGGCCGCGGCCGACGACGGCTGGCTGGTCGTCGTGTTCTCCGTGCCCGAGTCCGAGCGCGACAAGCGCCATGCCCTGCGCACCGCCCTGACCCGGCTGGGATTCGGCACCGCGGCCCCCGGTGTCTGGGTGGCCCCGGGAATCCTCGCCGAGGAGACCCGCCGCACCCTGCGACGGCTCGAGCTGACGCCGTACGTGGACCTCTTCACCGGCGACCACTTCGCCTTCGGTGACCTGTCGGCGAAGGTCCGCGCATGGTGGGACCTCGACGAGCTCACCGCGCTCTACACGGACTTCCTGGCGCGCTACCGCCCGGTGAGCGAGCGCGCCGCGACCGGTGCCGTCCCTCCCCGGGAGGCGTTCGGGATCCATCTGCCCATGCTCACCGAGTGGCGCAGGCTCCCGTACCGCGATCCCGGCCTGCCGCTGTCCCTGCTGCCGCCGGGCTGGGAGGGGGAGACCGCCGGCGCGCTCTTCGCGGAGCTCGACGGGGCGCTCCGGGAGCCCGCGCGCGAACACGCCCTGGCGGTCATCCACAGGCGGGCCTGACCAGCCGTTCCTCCGGGATCACGGCGACGCCCAGGATCTCGATCAGCGCCTCGGGCTGCCAGAGCGCGGTGCAGCCGATACCCGCCATCGCGGGGTACACCGGGCCCGCGAGCTCCCGCCACACCCGGCCGATCTCCCTGCCGTGCGCCTGGTAGTCCGGGATGTCGGTCAGATAGATGGTCACGCTCACCAGGTCCCGCGGTTCGCCGCCCGCCGCGCGCAGCGTGGTGAGCAGGTTGCCGAAAGCCTGGCGGAACTGTGCCACGATGCCGCCCGGAACGATCTTCATATCGGCGTCGAGGGCGGTCTGGCCGCCCAGGTGGAGCGTGTTCCCCGCGAGTGTCCCGTGCGAGTAGCCGCTCGGCGCGGGCAGTTCGGGCGGGTTCACGGCGACGGGAGTCATCGGGCCTCCGGTTCGGGGGTGTCCGGCGCCGGCCGCACGGCCAGCAGTATTGACAATAAATGACGACGGTGAAAGATACGAGATAGTCCGCGGTCCTGTTCCGGACCCGGGCAAGCCAGCGGACCTCCGAGCGAGCCACGGAAACGGAGCCGATTCCATGGAGCCCGACCCGCGGCGTCAGCCGCACAGCGAGCACAGCGGCACGTACCGGCTGGAAGGCGACGACGCGCTGTACCGTCCGGCCGACGGGATCGTCGCGCCCGTCGTGACCCGCGCAGGCAGGGAGGACGTCAACACGGCCGACTCGGGCGGCGCCGTCCGCGTGTCGGGCGTCAGCGCCCAGCACACCCCGGCGCGCCGGCTCTGGTACGGCAAGGTCAGCAACGAACCCGGCTACCGCTCGGTCAGCCACCACCACGGCGAGGCCGAGACCGGCGGCTACGTCCTGTCGGGCCGGGCCCGTATCTACTTCGGCGAGAGGTTCGAGGACTACGTCGACATGGCGGAGGGCGACTGGGTCTTCGTCCCGCCCTTCATGCCGCACGTCGAGTGCAACCTCTCCCGGACCAGGCCGCTGGTCTGGATGACCACCCGGACCCCGGACAACATCGTGGTGAACCTGCCCGACGTCGCCGACGCCGACCTGCGCGACTGGCTGAACCGGTGAGCGCCACCCCCGCCACCCCAGCGGCCTCCGCCGCCTCGCCCGCGCCGACCTCCGAGATCGTCACGGCTGCCCTCACCCTGAAGCCGGCCCGTCCGGAGCGCTTCGACCTCGCCTTCACCGCCACCACCCAGCCCTGCCCCTGGCCCAAGGCCTACGGCGGCGACCTCGTCGCCCAGGCCGCCGCCGCGGCGATGCGCTCGGTGACCGACGGCAAGTCCCTGCACTCCATGCACAGTTACTTCCTGCGCCCGGCCGACGTCGGCGCCGAGGTCCGCTACGAGGTGGAGGTACTGCGCGACGGCCGCGGCTACAGCACCCGCCAGGTGCGCGGCCACCAGCACGGCAAGGTGCTCTACGTCTGCCTCGCCAACTTCGCCGCGGGGGAGTCCGGGGCGTCCTTCCGCACGGAGTTCGACGAGCAGGTCCCCGGCCCCGAGGAGCTGCCCAGCTCGGCCGAGTACCTCGCCGACCGCACCGGCGGCACCATGACCGCCGAGTCCAAGGCCTACTGGCGCGGCGGCCGCGGCTTCGACCTGCGTCATGTCCCCGGCCCCGTCTACCTCACCGTCGACGGCGACCGGCTGCCGCACCAGGCCGTCTGGCTGCGGCCGTTCGACGCGCTGCGTCCCGTCGAGGGGCTCACCGACGCCCAGCGCGACCTCGCCGCCCTCGCCTACGTCTGCGACTACACCGTCCTCGAACCCGTCCTGCGGGTCCTCGGCCTCGCCTGGGCCGACCCCGGCCTGGTCACCGCCAGTCTCGACCACGCCATGTGGTTCCACCGTCCCGCGCCGGTGGCCGACTGGCTCCTGTACGTCCAGGAAGCGGTGGCCGCCGACGCGGGCCGCGGCCTGGGCACGGGCCGCTTCTTCACACGCGACCACCGTCACCTGGCCACCGTGGTCCAGGAAGGCATGATCCGCCCCGCCTGACCGCCCGCCGGGCGCCGTCGGCGGGTCATCGGAAGGATCCTCGCGTTGTCACTTCCGCTGTCACCCACGTCGCACCTGGACACCTTCGCCCGCGACCACCTCCCGCCCGCCGACCTTTGGCCGGTGATCGAGTTCACCACCCCCGAACTGGCCTGCCCGGCGCGGCTGAACGCGGCGGCCGAACTGATCGACGTACCCGTCGCGTCGTACGGGCCCGACCGGCCGGCGCTGCGCACTCCGGCCGGCGAGGTGTGGTCGTACGGCGATCTGCGCACCCGCGCCAACCAGGTCGCACGGGTCCTCACCGAGGATCTGGGCCTGGTGCCGGGCGGCCGTGTGCTGCTGCGCTCGCCCAACACGCCGTGGACGGTGGCCTGCTGGCTCGGTGTCCTGAAGGCGGGCGGGGTGGTGGTGACGACGATGGCCGCGCTGCGGGCCCGGGAGATCGTCCCGGTCGCCGAGCGCACCAGGCCGTCCGTCGCCCTGGTGGACCACCGGTGCACCGACGAGATCCGCACCGCCCTGCCCGGCCTGCGCCTGGTCGCGTACGGCGGTCCGGGCGCCGACGACCTGGTGGCCCGGTGCGCCGCCAAGCCGGGCGAGTTCACGAACGTCGACACCGCCGCCGACGACGTGGCACTCCTCGGCCCCACGTCCGGGAGCACCGGGGTCCCGAAGATCACGATGCATTTCCACCGGGACCTCCTGTCGATAGACAACACCTTCGGCCGGCACGTCCTGCGGCTGCGCCCGGACGATCTGGTCGCCTGCACGGCGCCGTTCGCGTTCACGTTCGGCCTCGGCATGCTGATCGTCTTCCCGCTGCGGGCCGGCGCCTGTGCCCTGCTGACGGAGACGGTCGCACCCGGCGGGCTGGCCGACCTCGTCGAGCAGCACGAAGTGACCGTGCTGGCGACCGCGCCCACCGCCTACCGGGCGATCGTGCGCGAAGGCAAGGTGCACCGGCTCGCCGGGCTGCGGGCCGGGGTGTCGGCGGGCGAGCACATACCCCTCACGACCTGGCAGGAGCTGCGGGACGCCATCGGGCTGCGGGTGATCGACGGCATCGGCGCCACCGAGTTGCTGCACATCTTCATCTCCGCGGCCGGTGACGAGATCCGCCCGGGAGCGACAGGCCGTCCGGTACCCGGGTACCGGGCGACGGTCCTCGGCCTGGACGGCGCGGAGCTGGGCCCGGGTGAGCCGGGGCGGCTGGCGGTGATCGGCCCGGTCGGCTGCCGTTACCTCGACGACAGACGCCAGCAGGACTACGTGGTCGGCGGCTGGAACGTCACCGGGGACATCTTCCACCGGGACGAGGACGGCTACTTCTACTACCACGCGCGCAGCGACAACATGATCGTCTCCTCCGGGTACAACATCGGTGGCCCGGAGGTCGAAGCGGCCATCGACACCCACCCCGACGTGCTGGAGTCGGCGGTCGTGGCCCGCCCCGACGCCGAACGCGGCTCGGTGGTCTGTGCGTTCGTCGTGCTGCGGGAGGGCGTGGCCGGGGACGTGGCGAAGGCCAGGGAGATCCAGGACCACGTCAAGCAGGTCCTGGCGCCCTACAAGTACCCGCGCGAGGTGCGTTTCCACGACGCCCTGCCGCGCAACACCAGCGGCAAGCTCCAGCGCTTCGCCCTGCGCAAGATCATCGAGGCCGAGCAGCGAGGGGAACTCCCGTGAGGATCGCGATCGTCGGCGGCGGCCCGGGAGGTCTCTACCTCGCGGCCCTGATGAAGCAGCTGGATCCCACCCATGCGATCACCGTGTGGGAACGCAACGCCAGAGACGACACGTTCGGGTTCGGAGTCGTGTTCTCCGACGAGACCCTCGGCGGTATCGAGAACGCCGACACCGTCTTCAGCGAAGCGATGTCCCGGCGGTTCGCCCGCTGGACGGACATCGACATCCACTACCGGGGCGAGAGTCACACCGTGGGCGGCCAGGGATTCGCCGCCATGAGCCGCAGGGACCTCCTGCACCTGCTCCAGGAGCGCTGCCTACGGCTCGGCGTCGAGCTGCGCTTCTCGACCGCCGCCCCGGAGGTGGCCGCGCTGCGGGCCGGGTACGACCTGGTGGTGGGCGCGGACGGGGTCAACTCCGCTGTCCGCGCGGCGTACGCGGACGTCTTCGGGCCGTCGCTGGACCGGCGGCACAACAAGTACATGTGGCTGGGCACCGACCGGGTCTTCGAGGCCTTCCAGTTCTTCGTCAAGGACACCGAATGGGGGGTGATGCAGGTCCACGGCTACCCGTACTCCGACGCCGGCTCGACCTTCATCGTGGAGATGCACGAGGACGTGTGGCGCCGGGCCGGCTTCGCCACGACCGAACACACCGCCCTGGGACCAGGGGAGTCGGACGAGCCGGCTGTCGAGCGGATCCGCGAGCTGTTCGCCCCGGAACTGGCCGGGCACGATGTGTTCGCGAACAACTCGAAGTGGCTGAGCTTCACCACCGTCCGCAACCGGCACTGGCACCACGGCAACCTCGTCCTCGTCGGCGACGCGGCGCACACCGCGCACTTCTCCATCGGCTCCGGCACCAAGCTGGCCATGGAGGACGCCCTCGCTCTCGCCGCCTGCCTCCACGAACACGCGGACGCCGACGGCGCGTTGCGCGCGTACGAGGCCGAGCGACGGCCGGTGGTGGAGTCCACCCAGCGGGCCGCGCAGGCATCCCTGGAGTGGTTCGAGAACATCGGCATGTACACCCGCCAGGAACCCGTCCAGTTCTGCTTCAACCTGCTGACCCGCTCCCGCCGCATCACCTACGACAACCTGCGCACCCGCGACCCGGAGTTCGCCGACCGCGTCGACACCGCCTTCGCCGAGGCGCAGGGCCGTGCCCGGACCGTCCCCGCGATGTTCCAGCCGTTCCGCGTCGGGCAGCTGGAGCTGAAGAACCGGGTGGTCGTCTCCCCGATGGACATGTACTCCGCCACCGACGGCGTACCCGGCGACTTCCACCTCGTCCACCTGGGCTCCCGGGCCATGGGCGGTGCGGGCCTGGTCATGACCGAGATGGTGTGCGTGTCACCCGAGGGCCGGATCACTCCCGGCTGCACGGGCCTGTGGAACGACACCCAGCGCGACTCCTGGCAGCGCATCGTCTCCTACGTCCACACCCGCACCACCGCCCGTATCGGCCTCCAGCTCGGCCACTCCGGCCGCAAGGGCTCCACCCGCCTCATGTGGGAAGGCATGGACGAACCCCTCCCCGAGGGCAACTGGGGGACCGTCGGCCCCTCCGCCCTGCCCTACGGCCCCGGCTCACCCACCCCCCGCGAGCTCGCCCGCACAGAGCTCGACGTCATCACCGCCGAGTTCGTGGCAGCCGCCCGCCGCGGCGCCGAGGCGGGGTTCGACCTCCTGGAACTGCACTGCGCCCACGGCTACCTCCTCTCCTCGTTCCTCTCCCCCCTCTCCAACCACCGCACCGACGCATACGGCGGTCCTCTGGAGAACCGGCTCCGCTACCCCCTGGAGGTCTTCGACGCCGTCCGCGCGGTCTGGCCAGCCGAACGACCCGTCGGCGTACGGATCTCCGCCACCGACTGGGCCCCGCACGGCACCACCGGACACGACGCGGTCACCATCGCCCGCGCCTTCATCGCCCACGGCGCCGACGCCATCGACGTCTCGACAGGCCAGGTCACCAAGGACGAGCAGCCCGCCTACGGCCGCTCCTACCAGACGCCCTACGCCGACCGCATCCGCCACCAGGCGGCCGCCGGGACCGGCGCCGCCGTCATCGCCGTCGGCGCCATCGCCTCCCACGACGACGTCAACTCCCTCCTCCTCGCCGGCCGAGCCGACCTCTGCGCCCTCGGCCGCACCCACCTCTACGACCCCCACTGGACCCTCCACGCGGCCGCATCGCAGGAGTACACGGGTGCCGGGGCCGACTGGCCCGCCCCGTACCGCGCGGGACGCCGCAAACCCCCCACCGCCCGCACCGACGCCGTACGCCCCCGCCTGTCGCTGCTGCGGGCGGACCAGCCGGGGGACGGCGTCCACCTGCGGTGGAAACCGGTGCCGCGGGGACTGCCGATGGTGCGGTGACGCGGGCCGCGGAGGGCCCCGGAGCGTGATGCCACCCATAGGAGGCAGATCACATCCTATGCGCCGTCGTACCAACGGATGCCACTGAACAGGCGTGAAGCATTACATATCGGTCATTTTAGCTGACACATACGAAAGTGGCTAGTACGTCACATCATTGCGTTCGGCCGCAGGCGCCGCTAACCATGGCTGTCGTCGCCGGGAGACAGGCGATGGACCGAGCGGATCACCGCGGGGTCCGTCCCCTCCCGCCGGCAGCACGGGCTCCGCCCACGCCGCCGCTCACCGCGGCCGGCATCGACGCCGTCCCCCACCGGAGAGTTCCTTCACATGACCCTGATCAACCGCACCCGCATCGCCCGCCTCCGCACCATCGGCCTCACCGGTCTCGCCACCACCGGTGCCGCGGCCGCCGCGCTCACCCTGATGCCGGCGAACGCCCAGGCCGCCGAGGCGACGCAGGTGCACACCGCCACCGCGGCCACGGCCTCCGGTGACACCGGCCGCACCGCCACCCAGCAGGGCGGCAAGGCCAACAACCTCGACGGCTGGATCAAGCAGTCGCTGCAGATCATGAAGGCCAAGGGCATCCCCGGCAGCTACGAGGGCCTCAAGCGCAACATCATGCGCGAGTCCGGCGGCAACCCCGCCGCGCAGAACAACTGGGACGTCAACGCCAAGCAGGGCACCCCGTCCAAGGGCCTGCTCCAGGTCATCGACCCCACCTTCAAGGCCTACCACGTCGCCGGCACCGCGCAGAGCGTCACCGACCCGGTGGCCAACATCACCGCGGCCGCCAACTACGCCGCGCACCGCTACGGCTCCATCGACAACGTCAATTCCGCGTACTGACCTGACGGTCGCGCGCGAGCCGGCCCGGCGGACCCCCCTACGGCTCGCGGTGCTCGTGGGCCGCCTGTTCCAGCGCGGCGGCCTCCGCCTCGGCGATCCGGATCTCCTCCTCGACGTCGATCGAGCGGGTCAGCGCCCAGTACAGCACCGCCGACACCGGCAACCCGATGAACAGCGAGATGTCGGCGCCGTCCAGCGCCTTGGCGGCGGGACCGACGTAGAGCGTGCCGACGGAGAAGAACGGGATCATCACGGCGAACCCGACCAGGTAGGAGATGATCCCCTGCCAGCCCCAGCGGCCGTAGATGCCGTCGGGTTTGAAGATCTCGGCGATCGCGTAGTGGCCCCGGCGCACCACGTAGTAGTCCATGAGGTTCACCGAGGTCCACGGGATGAACAGATAGAGCACCAGCAGCAGGAAGTTGTTGAAGTTCGTCAGGAAGTTCGCCGTCGCCGCCAGCGCTCCGATCAGGGAGAGCACCGCCGTCACGATCAGGGTGGCCAGCCGCACCCCCAGCGTCGGACGGATCCGTCTGAAGGAGTCCAGGGCGCTGATGAGGGTGAGCGAGCCGCCGTACATGTTCAACGCGGTGACCGAGATCAGGCCCAGCGCGGCGAACAGCAGCACGACCGCGCCGAAGCCGTCGAAGATCTTGTCGCCGGCGGCGTTGATGGAGCGGATCGTGTCGAAGCTGTCGCCCGCCCAGGCCGCCAGCAGTGTGCCGAGCACCATCAGCCAGATACCGCCGAGCGCCGACCCGAAGTAGGTCCAGTAGAACGTCTTGCGGACGGTCACGTCCGGCGGCAGGTAGCGCGAGTAGTCCGAGACGTAGATGGCCCAGCTGATCTGGTAGCCGGCGACCACGCCGAACTGCGCCAGGAACGGCGTGGCCCGGAACGCGCCGAGGTCGAAGGAGCCCGCCGGGTAGTGCAGGGTGACCAGCACACCGACGGTGAAGATCCCGAAGATCACCAGAAAGGTGTACGTCAGGAACTGCTCGGCCTTGTGGATGATGTCGTAGCCCACCAGCGCCACGACCAGGCCGATCGCGGTGACCACGACCACCCACAGCTTCACCCCGCCGTGGAGCGTGGCGTGCAGGGACTCGCCGGCCAGGATGGTGTTGAACACGTTGAAGCCCGCGTACTGCACGTACGCGAACAGCCACACCAGCAGCGCGCCGACGTAGCCGAACTGCGGCCGCGACTGGATCATCTGCGGCAGGCCGAGCTGCGGGCCCTGCGCCGAGTGGAACGCCATGAAGAACGTGCCGATCAGGGTGCCCGCGACGATCGCCAGCAACGACCAGATCAGGTTCCCGCCCTCCGTGATGCTGATCAGCCCCACGGCCAGCGTGGCGATCTGCGCGTTGGACATGAACCACAGCGGGCCCAGATGCCACAGCTTGCCGTGCCGCTCGTCCAGCGGCACGTAGTCGATGGACCGCACCTCCAGACCGCTGACCCGCGGTTCCGCCGATGTGCTCATGGCACCTCCCTGGGCTGGTCCGCCGCTCTGTTCACATTCTTCCCCCGGACGGCTCCGGATGAGGCCTGGGGGAGTCCGGTTCCCTTCCTGTCGTCCTGCTCACAAACGGGCCGCGCCGTGGCGGCGGTCATGTCGTGGCCCCGGGTCCTTTGTCTACGTTCGCAGTCCTGTGTCCCTCCGATCCGAACTGCCGAGGCGTTCCGCGATGCTCAACCGAACCCTGTCCGTCCTGGCCACGGTGGTCACCCTGCTCGGCGGAGCCGCACCGGCGGCCTTGGCGGCGGGCACCGGGACCGGCTCCGCAACCGCCGACTTCCGCACCACGGTGCAGGCACAGGGCGCGTCGCGGGTCACCGCCGCGGTCCTCGACCTGGACGGCCCGGACCGCGACCCCGCCGTCTACGGTGACGACGCCGCGTACGACACGGCCAGCATCGTCAAGGTCGACATCCTCGCCGCGCTGCTGCTGCATGCGCGGGACGACCACCGCGACCTCACCGCACGGGAGAGCACCCAGGCGGAGGCGATGATCCGCAACAGCGACAACGCCGCCGCCAACGCGCTGTGGCGGACCATCGGCCGGGCCCCCGGTCTGGAGTCGGCCAACAAGCGGCTCGGCCTGACCTCGACCACGGGCGGCCCGGACGGCAGGTGGGGGCTGACCCGGACCACGGCGGGGGACCAGATACGACTGCTGCGCGCGATCTTCGGCACCGGCTCGACGCCCCTCGACGAGCCGTCCCGGAGCCGGATCCGCACCCTGATGACCCAGATCGCCGACGAGCAGTCCTGGGGCGTCTCCGCCGCCGCCGACTCCGCGTGGGCGCTGAAGAACGGCTGGCTCATGCGCACCGCCACCGGCCTGTGGGACATCAACAGCGTCGGACACGTCACCGCCGGCGGACACCACTACCTCGTCGCCGTCCTCTCCGACGGCAACACCTCGATGCCGGACGGCGTCCGATTGGTGGAACGCGCGGCCCGCACCGCCGTCACGACGACCGCGGCGCACTGACTCGTCCGGCTGGGCCGGTGGTGGGGCGCGGCGGTCCCTTCGGCCGGGTCGAGGGTGGTGGCGCGGCGTGCGCTGACCCCCTTGGCCCAGCGGATTCCACTCGATGTCTGAATTGCCCCTAACGTGCTGTGGAGGCGGAGGTCGGCAACGGGAGGCGCGGTGGCGGGTGCGGGCGGGCGGGGCCGGGTGGGCCGGGCGCGTGGCACGGCGCCGGGCAGCCGGGCCGCCCGCGCCGTGTGGATCCCGAAGCGGGCGCGCGACCCGCGCGCGACCGCCTCCGTCAGCGCGGTCGTCGTGCCCGCCCTGCGGATCGCCGCCGCGTACGCCTGGCGGCTCATCGTGGTCGGCGTCGTCGTCTACGGCGTCTTCAGCGTCCTCGGCCGTTTCCAGCTGATCGCCACGGCCCTGTTCCTGGCCCTGGTCGTCACTTCGGTGCTGCGCCCGCTCGCCGACCTGCTGGGCAGGTGGCTGCCCAGACCGCTGGCCGTGGCCGTGAGCCTGGTCGGCAGCATCCTCGTGCTCTGCGGACTGCTGGCCCTGGTCGGCAACGCGGTCGCCGAGGAGTCGACGACCCTCGCCGACGAGTTCCGCGGCGGCATCCACCGTATCGAGGTCTGGCTCCAGCGCCCGCCCTTCCGGCTCGGCCCGGGCGCCCTGTCGCATCTCCAACAGGAGATCGTCAACTATGTCCAGGCGCACCGCGCCAACCTGGTCAACAGCGCGGTCAGCGGCTTGGGCACCCTGGTCGAACTGGTCACCGGCGTCGCGCTCGCGCTCTTCGCCTCGGTCTTCTTCATCCACTCGGGCGAACGGCTCTGGGCCTGGGCCAGCAGCGAACTGCTGCCCGTCGGCGCCCGCACCGCCTGGGACCGGGCGGGCCGGGCGGCCTGGCGGACGTTCGCCGGATACACCCGCGGCATCATCATCGTGGCCGCGACCAATGCCGTACTCGTCGGCATCGCCCTGGTCGTGCTGCGGGTGCCGCTCGCCCTGCCGCTCACGCTGCTTGAGTTCTTCGCCGCGTTCGTCCCGCTGGTCGGCTCACCGGTCGCGCTGGGCGTGGCCACCGTGGTCGCCCTCGCCGGGCGCGGCCCCCTCACGGCCGTCGCCGTCCTGGTGCTCATCGTCGTCATCGGCCAGCTGGAGGGGCATCTGCTGCACCCTCTGGTGATGAGCTGGGCGGTACGCCTGCACCCCCTTGTCGTGGCGGTGTCCGTCATCGCGGGCAGCATCGTCGCGGGGGTGATCGGGGCGGTGGTGGCCGTGCCGTTCGTCTCGGTGATCTGGGCGGTGGCGCGGGCCCTGCGCCCCGAACCACCCCCTTGATCACGGTCCCCTCGATCAGCCCTTCTCGGCGGGTCCCCGGCCCCGCCTCGGGGCACGCCGGGGGAGGCCGGGCGGACTGCCGGGCGACCCGGACTCACCGCCCGCGGCGGGGGCGTCGGAGGCGCCGGCGGCCGGAGCCGTCCCGGACCGTCCGGTCCGTGCCGCGGTGGGGCTCGGCACCACGATGCCGTCGTCCCACGCCTCGTGCGCTGCGAACGGGTCGGCGGGTGCCTGCGCGAGCAGGGCGTCGAGCGCGGACGAGGCGCGTGCCTTGACGGTCGCCAGGGCCAGCGTGTCGGCGTCGGACTCGGGACCGCTGTGCCAGGTGACGGTGGCGGGGAGCATGACGAGCGAGGTCGTGCCGGACTCGGCGGCGGCCGGGCGCAACTGCACCCGGATGCCGTGCCGGTCGGCCAGCCTGCCCACCACGAACAGGCCCATGTGCTGGTAGACGTCCGCGTCGGCGGTCGGCGGGTTGGCGAGCTTGTGGTTGATCTGCGCGAAGTCCTCGGGCATCAGACCGATGCCCTTGTCATGGATCTCGACCATGATGCGGGCGTCCGGCAGCCGGGTCGCCGTGACCCGGACCGTCGAGCGGGGCGACGAGAAGGCGGTGGCGTTCTCCAGCAGCTCCGCGAGCAGGTGCACGAGGTCGGTGACGGCGCGCCCGTGGACCTCGGCCTCCGGGACGCCCGCCAGCTCGATCCGCTCGTACTGCTCCACCTCGGAGGCGGCCGCCCGGATCACGTCGACCAGGGGCAGCGGGTGGTCCCACTGCTGGGTGGGCCGCTCGCCGCCGAGCACCAGGAGGTTCTCGCCGTTGCGGCGGACCCGGGTGGCCAGGTGGTCGAGGCGGAACAGGTCGGCCAGCTGCTCGGGGTCGGCCTCGCGCTCCTCCAGGTCGGTGATCATGGCGAGCTGACGCTCGATCAGCGACTGGTTGCGGCGCGACAGGTTGGTGAAGATCGTGTTGATGTTGCCGCGCAGCAGGGCCTGTTCGGCGGCGAGCCGGACCGCCTCCCGGTGCACGTGGTCGAAGGCCCGCGCGACCTCGCCGATCTCGTCGGTGGTGGTGATCGGGATCGGTGTCACCTTGGTGTCCACCTGACCGGGCACGGCCTGGGACAGCTGGGTGATCACCGCCGGGAGGCGCTGTTCGGCGATCTCGATCGCCGAGGCGCTGAGCCGCCGCATCCCACGGCTCATGGAACGGGCCACCCAGGCAGCGAGCAGGAACGCCGCGAGGACGGCGCTGAGCGCGAGCGCGCCGTTCGTGATCGCGCCCTGGCGAGCCTTGTCGGCGATGCCGCGGGCGTCGGCGAGCGCCCTGTCGGTGAGGTGGACCTCGATCCCCCGGTAGGCGTCGAAGACCAGCGCGTGCGCGGCGAAGAACGACTCGGGTGTGATGCCCTCGGCGGCCAGTTCCTGCGTCGACTTCCCGCCCGCGATCTCGCTGATCATCGTGGCCCGGTCCGGCGGTGCCACGAACGTCCGGCCCACGGCCTTCGCCTCCTGGGCCGCCTTGGCCGTCTGCGCCGCCCCCTTCTGCTGCGCGTCGGTCAGCGCGGCCCGCAGCCGGGTCATGTCCCCGGTGGTGCCGGCGCCCGCGTACTCCTGGAGGCCGACCTGCTCCAGGTAGGCGTAGGAGCTGAACGAGCTCAGCTGGTTCTGGAGTTCGCCGGCCCCGAGCGCTGCGCGGTCCTCCACCAGCAGGTGCGTGCCGATGGAACGCACCAGGGACTCGGCGGCCTGGGTCAGGGACACGGCGTAGAGGGTGCGTCCGAAGCTCGCCTGGTTGTTGCTGCCGAAGCCGAGTTCGTTGGAGATCTCCATCAGCGGGTGCTGGACGGCGTGATAGCTCTCCTCCGTCTGCACGCCGGTCAGCTTGGGCGTGAACGCGGCGGCACGCACCGTCGGCAGTTGTTTCTCGCCCTCCCGCACCAGCGCGATCCGCCGGTCCAGGCCCGCCGTCCTGGGCGCCCGCGCCACCGCCCGGTCGAAGGCCTGTGCGTCGGCGTCGGTGACCTTGCGCGCAGCCAGCACAGCGGGTGCGTTCCGCTTGCCCTCCAGGAGCGGGATCACCGACACGTCCCGCTCGTTGATCGCGTCGCTGGCGTAGGCGTTCGCCGCCTGCACCAACTCCGCCACGCGCACCGCGTCGTTGGCGTCGCGCAGGGTGTCCACCGAGTTCTTCACCCGGATGCCGCCGAGCCCGAGGGCGACCAGCACGGGGATGAGCAGGATGGCCTGGAGGCGTCTTGCGACGCGCCAATTGCCGGTCAGGGATCTGAGTTTGGACAAGATCGTCCCATTTCACAACAGGGAGGGTGCGCGGGACCGTTCGGGGCCCGACGTTCTGTGGCCAAGTTCTAACACCCAGCGATCTGCTTCGAGCAGTGTTTGAGTGAAGCGGTTTCTCCGAAGTGGTGCAAATCTCAATTAAAACCATCCGTGGTCAGCGCATGTACCACGGGGTGGGAGCGACTTCACGGATGCTGCGTGCGATCGAATGTGCCGCCAGCGCTTGCGCACTCCCAACGACGCGCCTTCACAGGGTTCGTGACGGACCGAGTCTTGACCTGCTCTCCCGGATCGGGCAGATTTCAGACACTTGACGCCATCCGCGGGTTTTCTGAGAAAGAGGCGTGCTATGGGCGCCTGTCTGTGTCCTCCTGCCGTAGTGCACGGCGAACACGCCGTGCGGACCGACGAGATCCTGGCGGAGGTGCGCGGCCGGCACCCGCAGGCGCCGTGGCTGTCGCGGATCGACGGCATCGCCACGAGTACCGGCATCGCCACCCGGGGGTGGATGCTGCCACTGGCGGCGGCCGCCGCGCCCGGCGCCGGGACGGGTCTGCGAACTCCGGCCCCCGGCCCGGCTCGTGAGGCCCTGGCCCACAGCGGGTTCACCGACGCGGAGGTGGACCGGGCGATCGCCGCGCTGGAGGCGGTACCGGCGCCGCAGACCATCCAGGAGCGCACCGCGCCGGCTTGGGCCGCCGTGCAGACGTACGGGGAACGCGCGGCACGCGAGGCCCTTCGAAGCGCCGGACTGGACGCCGCAGACGTCGACTGCGTGATCACCAGCCACTCCACCACCCCGGCCCTGCCGGGGCTGGACCTGTCCCTGCTCAACCGCCTCCCGCTGCGCGACGACGTGCTGTTGCTGCCGGCCACCCAGTGGGCCTGCATCGCCGGCACCCGGTCACTGGCGCTGGCGGCCGACCTGGTCGCCGCGGACCCCGACCGGGTGGTGCTGGTCGTGATATCGGAGGCGCTGAGCACCACCTACCAGCCCGCCGACGACACGCTCGAATCGCTGATCGTGCGACTGCTGTTCGCGGACACCGCCGTCGCCGTCGTGGTCACCGGGCGCCCCCGGGCCGAGTCGGTCCTGCGACTGGACGCGGTCTGGCACCACACCCTGTCCGACACCACCGACCTCCACCGGCTGGACACCCGCGCCGACGGCACGCACTTCGTGATGGACCGCCGCGGACCCCGTGCCGTGCAGCGGACGGTCGCCGGGATGTGGAGGTGGTTGCGCGAGCGCCACCAGGACGACGCCCGGCCCTGGCATCCCGACCTGCTGCTCGCGCACCCCGGTGGAACACGGGTGCTGGAGTACATGGAGGAGACGATGCCCGACGGGTGGCCGACCGGGCTGCTGGTCTTCAGCCGGGACAGCTACACCACGGGCAACCGCGGCGGCGCCGCCGTGCTCGACATCCTGCGGCGCGCGTACGACGCGGGCCAGAAGGCAGGCAGCCGTACGGTGTTGTACGCCGCCGCGCCCGGCCTGACCGCGACCGCTGTCGAGGGGGAGTGGCTGTAGCCGCCGGCCGCCGGCCGGCCCCGTCCTCGTCGCGGCGGGCCCGCCGCGGCCGGAAAGCCGTCACCCGCGAGTCGGCCGTGGCGTCAGGTCTCCAGTTCCGCCCAGACGGCTTTGCCGGTGTCGGTCCACCGCACCCCCCAGCGGGTGGTGAGCTTGTGGACGACGTGCAGTCCCCGTCCGTCGTCGTCGAGCGGTTCACCGCGGCGCAGCCGGGGCCGGCCGTTGCCGGTGTCCGCGACCTCGCACGACAGCCGGCCCCCTGACCTCACCAGCCGCACGGTGACCGGCCCGGTGCCGAACCGGACGGCGTTGGTGACCAGTTCGCTGAGCACGAGCAGGGCGTTGTCCCGGGCCTGGTCGGTGGTGTGCCACTGCCGCAGGAGAGGGGCGACCAGGGCGCGGGCGTGCGCGACCCCGTCCTCGCGGGCCGGCAGGTGCCAGGTGGCGGTGTCCCGGCCGCGGCGGCCGGCCATCCGGGCCAGGAGCAGGGTCACGTCGTCGCGCAGGTGACCCCGCGGCGCCAGACCGGCGACCACGCGGCGCGCGGCCTGTTGCAGGTCGTCCCAGGGGTGCACCTCGCGCACCAGGTCGGTCAGCCGGCCGATGCCGTCGTCGATGGAGGCGGCTGGATCCTCCACCAGGCCGTCGGTGTAGAGGACGAGAAGCGACCCGGGCGGCACGGCGAACTCGTGCACCTCGAACGGCTCCCGCACCACGAACTCGGCACCCAGCGCCGGGTGCGGCTGGCCCGCGACGGTCTTGGCGGACCCGTCGGGACGGACGAGGACAGGGGGCAGGTGGCCGGCGTTGGAGAGCGCCACCCGGTGGTCCACCGGATCGTAGACCGCGATGCAGCACGTCGAGCCGAGCGCGCTGTACCCGGCGGCCAGGCCCGCGTCCGTGTCGTCCAGCAACGTGACCGTCTCGTCCAGACGCTCCAGCACCTCCCCGGGACCCAGCCCCGCCGACAGCAGGGCACGGGCCTCCATGCTCAGCTGCCCCATGGCCGCCGCGGCCCCCAGACCATGCCCCACGACGTCACCGACCACCAGCGCGGTGCGGTCGCCCGGCAGCGGAAAGCTGTTCACCCAGTCCCCGCCGACGCCCGCACTGTCGGGTGTGGTGGGCTCGTAGACACTGGCCACCTCGATGGTGTCGCTGCCGGCCCGCGGCAGCAGCCGGCGCTGGAGCGCCAGCACCTGGGCGTGCTCCCGCTGGTGCTGGCGGGCGAGGTCGACGTGCCGGGCGGTCTTGGCCACGAGTTCTTGCAGGTCGAGCAGCTCCCCGTCGCCGAAGGGCCAGTCCGGGCGCCGCCAGATCTCCGTCACCCCGAGCACGATGGGCCCCGGCGTTCCCTCAGGTCCTTCCACGACCAGCGGGATGCAGGCGACGCTGACCGGGCGGTCGCCGGGCACCAGGGCGCGTACCAGCCGCACGTCTTCGAGGTCCTGCTCGATCGCCGTACGGTCGGAGATGACGACGGCCTGCGGGACGTCGTCGCGCATGACCGCACCGGCCAGCAGGCGGCTGGCTTCGCGGGGCAGGTTGTCACCGGGGGTCAGATAACCGTCGGGCCAGGCCCGGTCCGGCGCCAGAGCCGCCCGCCGCAGCCGGATGCGCTCATGCGTCTGCTCGGTGACCGCCTCGCCGGTCCACACCGCGTAGTCGAGGTCGACGGCGGCCACGTCCCCCCAGGCCAGCAGGGACTGGGCGAGGGACTGGGCGGTCTCCCCGATGTCGAGGGACGTCCCGATCGCGGTGGCGGAGGCGTACAGGTGCAGCCGCTTGGCCATCGCGATCAGGGAGACGGTCAGACCCTCCTGCGGCGGCGCGGCGGGCAGGATGCTCATCGAGACGACCAACTCGGTGCCGTCGTCCCGCCGCAGCCGCTGGACCCGCGCGACATGCGCCTCCCGGGTCTCCAGAACCCTCCGCAGCCGCTGCGTGACCGTCGGTACGTCCCCGCTCGGCAGCAGCTCCGCGAAAGGGGCCCCGGTCCTGGCGCTCACTCCCGCGAAGGGAGCGGCGTCCAGGTTGTACCCGGCGATCCTCAGCCCCGCGTCGAGGCTGACCACGCCGAGGATCTGCTCCCGGCCGTCGCCCTCCCGGCCGTCGCCCTCCCGGCCGTCGCCCTTCCCGCCGGTGCCGGAGGACCGGGTCGCTGACGGTCCGGCCCTCGGGACGTAGTCCGCCAGGGCGCCGCTGACCATGTCGAACGGCGAACCGGCGGAAGACGAGGCAGAGGGGTCCATGCAGCTCACGCAGCTCGCTGACTCCGGCGCAGGCCGGACGGTGTTCCCGAGTCCACGCGGCCGGGCCCCGAGATCCCGCACCGCACCTCTCATGGGTAGCACAGATACCCTGTCCACCGTAGAGGTAAAAATCAGCAAAAAACATAGTCCGTCGTGTCACTCCGGGGGAGTGGGTGTCTCCGGTGACCGGTACATCGCCTGGACGTCCAGTTCCAGTTGTACGGTCGGTCCCACCACCGCGATGCCACGGGCGAGCATGGACCGCCAGTTGAGGGTGTAGTCCTCCCGGTGCAGTTCGGCCGTGGCGAGCGCGGCGCAGCGCAGTTCCTCGCCGTATCCGCCGTTGACGGTGCCCAGGTAGGTGGTGTCGAGCGAGACCGAGCGGCTGACGCCGTGCATGGTCAGGGTCCCGAGGAGCGTCCACTTGCTGCCGCCCCGGTAGGCGAAGCGCGTACTGACGAACTCGATGTAGGGATACCGCTCCACGTCCAGGAAGTCGGCGGACCGCAGATGGTTGTCGCGGGTGGTGTTGCCCGTGGTGATGCTCGACGCGTGGATCCGTACCCGGACCGTGGAGCGGCTCATGTCCGGGGCCACCTCGACGGCCCCGTCGAAACGCTCGAAACGACCGTGCACATGCGCCATGCCGACATGCTTCGCGATGAACCGGATCGCCGTGTGCGGCGGATCGAACACCCAGCCCCCGGTCGGCGGCAGCGGCAGCTGCCGGGCCGGCATGAGCCGGATCCGCGCGGCCTCCGGACAGGTCCCGGCGGCGATCTCCACGGTCTCCCGGTGCGGATCCAGGCCCTCCGCGACGATCAGCATGCTGTAGCGCCCGGGCGGAAGGGCGGCCAGGAAGCAGCCGAACGGGTCGGTGGTGCCCCGCGCGACCACCTGGTGGGTGTCCAGTGCGGTGACCGTGACGTCCGCACCGCCCAGCGGCTGGTCGACCGGGTCCAGGACGGTGCGCGCGAGGCCGCCCGCACCTGGGGGCATGGGCATGGTGAGTCCCGCGTCGCGGGCCGGGGCGTCCTTGGACCACCGGCGCCTGAGCAGCCCGAGGGCCATGCTGTTCACCTCTCGTGTTGCGTGGGTCGTGCGGCGACGGCGCGGCCGAGGATCTGCCGGAGCGCTCCGCCCAGGAGTTCCTCCGCGTTCCCGGCGGCGGTCGGGTACCGGAAGGCGACGTAGCCGTCGGGCCGTACCAGCAGGGCGCCCGCATCGGACACCTCACTGAGCCGGGCCCAGTCGCCGTAGGGGTCCTCGTAGTTCTGCCCGGGGCCGATGACGACGGTGGCGATGTCGAGGTCCAGGGCCTCGGCCGCGCGCAGCCAGCCGTCGCCGCCGATCCCCGTCAGCAGGGTGAAGCGGCCCTTGCCGACGGTGTCCAGGGTGGACACGGTGCGCGTCCCCGAGGTGAGCCAGGCGTGCGGGAGCTTGGCACCGGGGCGGGAGCTGGGCTGGTGGTACAACTCCGGGTCGCGGGCGAAGCCGGGGTCGGGGGTGCCGTCGGGGACGACCGCGCCGGAGACGTAACGCTGGTTGAGGTCCACGCCGTGGGCGTTGAACTCGTACACCTTGTGCGCGATCGCGTCCCGCAGCCGGGCCCGCTGCCGCTCGGCCGCCTCCGTGGGTTCCTTGCGGGCGGCGATGTTGGCCCAGAGCCGCTCGGGCGTCTGCGGGGCGAGACCGTCGAGCGCCTCGAAGACGGGTGCGGTCTCGCCGATCGACTTGTTGGCGCGGGTGACGATCTGTCTGCCGACCGGCGCGCGTTCGGCGCTGTAGCTGTCCAGCAGGCTCGGGCCGGCGGTGCCGTCGAGGACCAGCTTCAGCTTCCAGGCCAGGTTGTACGAGTCCTGGACGGACGTGTTCGAACCGAGCCCGTTGGACGGCGGATGCCGGTGCACGGCGTCGCCGGCGCAGAAGACCCGGCCGTGGGAGTACGTCTCGGCGTACATCTCGTTCACCGTCCAGGCCGAGGACGACTTCACGGTCACCGGGATCTCGTCGTTGCCGATCAACCGGCGGACGATCGACTCCGCGTACTCGGTGGTCAGGTCGGGGGCGCCCGCCGTGACGTCGTACCCCCACACGATCAGCCACTCCGTCCAGGGGCGGACGCACCGCACCAGGCCCGCTCCGATGCCGCCGACGGTGGCGCCGGGGGCCAGCACCCAGTACAGGGTGGACGGGCGGTGCGCGGTGTACCTGCTCAGATCGGCGTCGAAGACGATGTTGACGCTGCCCGCGACCCCCATCTGGCCGCCCATCGGCAGCCCGGCGTCCTCGGCCACCCTGGAACGCCCGCCGTCCGCCCCGATCAGGTACCTGGCACGGATCGTGTACTCGTCGCCGCGCACCCGGTCCTCGACGGTGACCGTCACCCCGTCCGCGTCCTGCGTGAACGACTTGTAGACGGTGCTGTAGCGCAGGACGGTGCCGCGGGCCGTCGCCGCGTCCACCAGCACCGGCTCCAGGAGGTGCTGCGGTATGTCACACATCGTGGTGGGACTGGCCAGCTGGTGCGCGGCCTGCACCAGCGGCTCGTTCCCCCAGGACCGGACCCGTCCCAGCTCCTCGCCGGCCAGGCTGGTGCAGAAGGTGGTGTTCCCCATGAGGTGCTGCGGAGTGGCCCGGGCGAGCGCCTCACGTTCCACCCCGAGGTCACGCAGCACCTCCATGGTGCGCTGGTTGGTGATGTGGGCGCGCGGGGTGTCGGCCAGGCGCGCGTAGCGGGTGACGACCATGTTCGGTACGCCGTAGGTGCTCAGGGCCAGGGCGGCGGAGGCGCCGGCCGGGCCGCTGCCCACGATCAGGACGTCGGTGACGACATCGGTGTGCACGGGGAACGCTCCGGTGGGGGGAAGGACGGGAACCGACCGAGCAAGATCATGAAACGGTCCGGGCCGCGGCGGGTGTCTCAATCCGAGACACGCGATGCACGGCGGAACCGCCCTGGCCGGACCAGTCGTTGCTCCTTCAACCGTTCCGGGTACGGTGAGGGGCGCCATGACCACCGCAGAGCAGCCCCCCACGGCCCACCGGCAATCGCCCGTCCGCCCCGCCCTCGGTCAACTGCGCCGGGCCCGTGCCCGCTTCCTCGCCGGACATCCGCTGTCGGAGGACGTCCCGGACGAGATTGCCGCGGCCTGGCGCCGGGCCCGGTTCCACGGCGTACGACACGACCACCCGGCCCACTCGGCCACCCCGGGACCGCAGCCGCCCGACCCCCCTCTCCTGGAGGCCGCGCGGCCGGTGCTGGCACGACTCGGCCCCCTGCTCGACGGCGACCACGCCACCCTCGTCCTCACCGATGCCCGGCTGCGGGTGCTGTGGGCAGCCGGACACACCCCCCACGAGACGTGCTGCGCGGACCTCTCCGAGCAGCGTGTCGGCCCCAACAGCGCGGCCCTGGCCCTGCGCACCGGCCGGCGCGCCGAGGTGCACGGACCGGAGCACTTCCTGGACGTCTGGCAGGACGTCTCGGCGGTGAGCGTGCCGCTGCGGACCCCCGGCGACGGCAGGCCGGCCGGCACGGTCACCGTCGCGTCGGCCCTGTTCGACGGTCGCGCGCCGCACCCGCGGGGCGGCCTCGCCGAGGCGACGGCCGCGGCGCTGGAGGCGGAACTGCGCGCCCACGCCCGGCCGCCGGAGCACGCCCTGCTCGACGCCTACCTCGCGGCGTGCGACGGCCGGGACCGTCCCGTGGTGGCCTTCGCCGGCCACAGCCGGCTGGTGAGCGAGGCGGCCGGGCGGTTGCTGTCGACACGGGACATCGACGACCTGGAACGCGCCGTGCACACGGCCCTGCGCCAGGACGCCCCCACCACCCGCCTCCGGCGCGACCCCGAGGCCGAGCCACTCGGGCACTTCGGCGGGGCGGCCGGTGTCCGGGTCGCATGCGTGCGGCACCTCGGTGCAAGCGTCGGTGCCGTGGTCGTACTCGAACCGGCTCCCCGTCACGAAGCCACCGCCGTCGCCGGGCCGCTGCCGACCACGTTGGCCGGGCACTCGCTGCCGTGGCGGCACGCCACCGCGCGCGCCGCCGAACTGGCCGCCGCCCCCGCCCCGCTGCTGCTCGTCGGCGAACGGGGCACCGGCAAGACCTCCCTGGCCCGCGCGTTGCTCGGCGACCCCGCCCCGCTCGTCGTCGACGCGGCCGAAGGAGAGGTGCACGAAGCGCTGCCCGGCGCACCGTGCGGCGGCCTCGTACTGCGCCACGCCGAGCGGCTGGCCCAGCCGGACGTGGCCGCGATCGTCGCCCTGCTGGAAGCCCGGCCCACCACACCCCTGTTGGTCACCTACACCCCGGGTGCACCGCCGGGCCCGTGCCTCCAACGGCTCCTCGACACCCTGGCCGCCCGCTCGGTCACCCTGCCCGCCCTGCGTGAACGCCCCGAGGACATCAGGGAGTTGTTGACCGCCGTGGCCCCGGCCCCGGCCCCCGGACAGCCCCCGCTCAGCTGGACCCTCGACGCCCGGCGCGCCCTGGAACGCTATCCGTGGTCCGGCAACGTCACGGAACTCGCCCATGTCGTGAGGTCGTTGGCGCAGCGCCGCCGGGTGACGGGACCGGTCCGCCGGGTCGAACTGCCCGATCCCGTGCGCGAGGGACCCGCGGGGCGCCGGCTGAGCCCCATGGAGCACGCCGAACGCACCGCCATCCTGGAGGCCCTGCGCCGCCACGGCGGCAACAAGGCCCGCGCGGCGGCAGCCCTGGGCATCGGCCGCGCCACGCTGTACCGGAAGCTGCGCGTCTACGACTCCCATGCGTAGGCGGGGGCGTGCGTCCGGCGTGCGGCCGACGTGGCCGACCGGGGGACCGCGGCGGGTGCGCGGCGGGACGGTCGGCGACCACCCGTGGTGTCCGCCGACCGTCCCGGCGCGGTCAGCGCTTGGTGTAGATGAAGCCGACCTTGTCGAGCTCGTCGCCGGAGCGGCCGTGGAAACCGGCGATCTGCCAGCCCGACGGGGCGGTGCGGGTCACGCAGTCCGAGGTCGTCGTACCACCGGCGAGGGTGCGGCCCAGGTTGGTGGTGAACTTCGCGGAGAAGATGCGCGTGGTGTTGTTGTACTTGCCCTCGCACAGGTTCGCCGTCGTCACGTACTCGTCGCTGCCCAGCGTCAGTGCGGACGCCGTGCCGCCGGTACCGCCGTGGGTCAGCGTCGTACCGTCGGCGAGGGTGATGCCGATCTGGTCGACGCGGGAGCCGGAGCGCAGCGAGACGGTCGTGGCGCGGGCGCCGGCGGCCACCTTGTCGATGTCCTGGTAGTAGTCGCCGTGCGGACCGCCGAACTGGTCGCTCAGCTGGAAGCCGGGGTTCTGCGACCAGGAGAAGCCGACCGTGATCGGGTCGTGGTCGGAGAGCATCAGGCCGTCGCTGGTCAGGAACTTGGCGTGCTCGTTGTTGTACGAGGTGGCCTTCAGGTTCACCAGCTTGCTGCCGCGGTACAGGACCTTGTCCACGACCTCGCAGGTGTTGGGCACGGTCGCCCCGGACTGGTCGCAGACCAGCGCGTCGCTGCCCTTGGCCGGTGCGCTGCCGCCGCGGATCAGCTGCACCCAGGCGTCGGTGAGCCCGTTGGCCGAGGCGAACTCCGCGATGGTGTCGGCGGAGCGGGTGTAACGGGTGTTGGTGTCACCCATCACCACGACCGCGTTGCCGGCCGAGTGCGTGCTGATGAAGGAGGTCAGCTGGTTGAGGTTGTCGGCCCGGGAGGCCTCGTCCCCGTCGTTCGTGCCCGCGTTGGTGTGCAGGTTGTAGAAGTCGACGTAGACCCCCTCGGCGAGCCGCTCGCGCATGAAGGTGAAGCCCTTCGGCGTGAGGCAGTCGCCCGAGTCGACCTGGCAGGAGTTCCAGTGGACGCGTTCGAAGTCGTCGCCGTCCCAGGCGTAGTTCGAGACGGTGTTGAGTCCGCTGCCGATGCCGGCGCCGCCGCTGGTCGCCGTGCGGTACGGGTGGGTGTCGGTGGCGTAGAGGTACGCGTGGTAGTTGAAGTCCTCCTCGACGTTGACGATGTCGTACGGCGCGATCCGTCTGCCGATCTCGGTGGTGCTGGTGTCGCGCGGCGTGGGTGCGCTCGACAGGCCTTGGGGAAGCCCGGCGACGTTGTACGTGAGCACGCTGAAGGTGCCCGAGCCGGCCGCCGCGGCCGGGGTGGCCGTCGCCGTGAGCCCGCCGAGGGTGGCGACCGCGGCCGCGAGGCAGGCAACGAGTCTGCGCATGGGGGTGTCTCCTACGGGGAGGGGTGCGCTGAGGGTTGTGGGCATGCCAAAAGGCAAGGCAAAACGTAGCGGCAAACGCTTTCTCCGCACCCTGTCGGGGACCCATGAATCGGCGAACTCCAGGTGACGCCGAGAAGATCGACTCCGGTATGGCGGGAGAGGCGGCTGTTACTCACTTTCGGGTGACGTGCCCTCTGATGTCGGGGTGCGTTGTGATGCCCGGGAGTGTCAGCGGCCTTTGCCTGCGGGGTTTTCACGCGCTTTGACGGGTCAATTCAGCACATTCACTCGTTAAATGCACTCTGCACCTTAGAGTCATGACAAAGTGTTGGATCTGTAATGGGTCAGGTGTGTGTCCCACATCACCACCGGCAGGGTTGCAGGGTGTGAGTGCGCGGCCGCCCGGTCGCCAGCCCGCACACCTTGCAAGGGGAACTCAGTGTCCGCTTCCGTTACCGTGACCGCCCGCCGTCTCGGCTCCGCCACCGCCGTCGCGGCCGCCCTGGTGGGAGCGCTGGCCCTGCCGGCCGCGGCTGCCGCCCCGCACCGCGGCCAGGTCGTCATCAGCGCCGTCCAGCACGACGTCCAGGGCCGTGAGGTCCATTCCAACCGCGCCCTGAACCGGGAGTGGGTGGACGTCACCAACACCGCCCGCCGGGACGTCAACCTCAGCGGCTGGACGCTGTCCGACGCGTCGGGCCGCACCTACACCTTCCACCACTACCGGCTGGCCGGCCGTGCCACGGTCCGCGTCCACACCGGAGTGGGCCGCGACACCGACAAGGACCTGTACCAGGACCGGCGTGACTCCGTGTACAACCGCAACGCCGACACCGTCACCCTGCGGGACGACCACCGGGACCTCGTCGACTCCGTCACCTGGGGCCACCGCCACCGCGACGCGGGCAGCGGCGACCACTGGGGTGACGAGCGGGGCGGGAACCACCGCGGCGACGAGCGGGGTGGCAACCACCGCGGCGACGACGGCCGGCACGTCCGCCGCTGACGCCGCACGCTGACGGCGGCCCGCGTATCCCTGCCGGGGTGTGCGGGCCGCCGTGCCGCGGTCACCCCTGGAGGACGGGGCCGCTCACGGTGGACGCGAAGACGGTCTCGCCGGCCTGCCGGCCGACGACCGTCACGGTCGCCGTGCCGTCGCCGCGGGAGGTCACACTCGTCACGTCGATCCAGCAGGGGCTGTCGAGTTCGACGTAGCGGTGGAACTCCGTGGACGTGCTCGCCGGTATCAGCGTGCGCGGTGCCAGCCGGGCGCAGGCCGCCTGCCGGGCCCCTTCCAGCAGCACCATGCCGGGCAGGTGGTCGCCGCCGTGGTCGAACAGGATCGGGTGGCCGAGGTCCGGGGTGAGCAGCCAGCGGTCCGGTTCGCCGGTGGGCGCGAGCACCACGTCGGCGGGGGAGGTACGGCCCACCACGGACGGTGCCAGCCGGTCGGCAGCGGCCACGGTGTCCTCCGAAGTCCTTCCCCCCTCCGGCCGGTTGGCGCGCAGCCGGGTGTAGACGGACGGACTGACGATGGAGTACAGCCCGTCCCCGTGGGCCACCGGTCTGCCGTCCCTGTGCAGTGCGAACCGGATGCCCATCCGGCGCCCGGACGCCCTGCCGCGCGGCGCGGCGTCCGGGCAGGTCACCTCCAGGTCGAAGTCCGTGGGCCGGGAGGAGATGCGCAGTTGCTCCAGGTCGGTGTGGCAGCTGAGCGACCACAGCACGAAGTGATGGCCGAGCGGTATCCCGTGCTCCGCGTGCGTCACGAACATGCCGGCCTGTCGGAACGTCTCCGCGGCCTGTAGCGGGTCGTGACTCGAACCGTCGGCACTGTTGAAGAACGTGTGGGCGCGCGGCCACTGTCCGGTGAGCGAGAACCGCACTCCCTCGTCCTGGGCGGTACAACCGCTGAGGAACACCTCGGCCAGGGACGCCCGGTGGACGTACTCCTTCGGAACCGTGGTGGTCAGTCGGGGCAGTGCGGGCAGACCGACTCCGATCTCGCTGGCGGACAGGCTCATGGACGACCCCCCGTCGGGAAGCTCTTCGTTGGCTGGAAGCTCCGTTCGACGCCTATAAGATACGGACCTACCGGTTTTCTCGGGTCGGCCACCAGGTAAAGGATTCACCAAGCGTGGTTCGACTCGATCCATGCACGACTCCGCTCAGTAGTGGTTTGGCCAATATTTTCACGCTCAATCATGCAGAAAGCACGGCGAATAACGGACCAACTGGCGGATGTCGTCGGCTGATTCCCTGCGGGTGGCGGGTCCGCCCGGCTCCTCCGAAACCTGACCCACGGTCTCTTTCGGCCATGTCGAAAGGGGCGCCGGCCCCGCCCGCGCCCCCTCCGTACCCTCCGGTCCCGACCGCACCTGCATGATGGTCGAACGGCCAGCGAGAGGGAGACCCGATGGAACCACTGCGCACCCTGCGCCTCGCCGCCGTCAACATCGACGGCGTCCTGCTCAACGACAGTTTCAGCCCCGTTCTGCACCGGCTCGTCCTCAAGTACGGCGGTGCGTACACCCGCGAGCTGGAGCAGCGGCTCTTCTCGCAGTCCCGGCTCGCGGCCGCCCGGGTCCTGCTGGCGGAGACCGGCGCCCGCGTCAGCGAGCAGGAGGCCATCGCCGACTACTTCGCCGAGCGCGAGGACCACCTGCGCACCCACCCCGTCCACACCCTCGACGGCGCCGAGGAACTCCTGCACCGGCTGCGCGCCCTGGGCCTGGACGTCGTCTGCTACGGCGGCCTCGACGAGGACCACTTCCGCCGCCATCTCGGGGCCTGGGAGCACCTGTTCACCGCCCCGCGCTACATCTGCACCGACGATTTCCGCCCCGGCATCCGGGAGATCACCCAGGACCACTTCGGCCTGGACTTCCACCAGGTCCTCTTCATCGACGACGTGGCCCGCTTCGCCGCCCACGCGAAGGAACTGGACGTCCCGTTCGTCGGCCACCCCAGCACCTTCGCACACGGATTCCAGCGGGAGCTGATGCGCGAACTCGGCGTCCGGCACCTGGTCGGCGGCCTCGCCGAGATCGACGAACGGCGCCTGCGCACCCTCGACCGCGAGGCCGGCCTCGGCACCGTCTGGCAGGACTCCGGCTCGCTCGCCGAGGCGGCCGGGTGACCGCGGCGCAGGGCGCGGACCTCGCCGGCCGGGTCGCCCTGATCACCGGCGCCAGCAGCGGCATCGGCGCCGCCGCGGCCCGGGTGTTCGCCCGGCAGGGCGCCACCGTCGTCGTCACCGCCCGCCGCGAGGACAGGCTGCGCGCCCTCGCCGAGACGCTGCGCGCGGAGGGTGCCGAGGTGAGCCACCGCGCCCTCGACGTGCGCGACGGCGAAGACGTGCGGCGCGCCGTCGAGTTCGTCGTCGAGCGGTACGGCCGTCTCGACGCGGCCTTCAACAACGCCGGCGTGGCGCTGCCGAAGACCCCGATGCACCTCATCGACGACGCCGACTACGACCGCGTCACCGAGACCAACGTGCGGGGCGTGTGGAACTGCCTGCGCCACGAGATCGCCGCCATGCTGGAGAGCGGCGGCGGCTCGATCGTCAACACCAGCAGCGTGGGCGGCCTGGTCGCCTCCTCGACGGCCGCCCCCTACATCGCCTCCAAACACGCCGTCATCGGACTGACCAAGGCGGCCGCCGTCGAGTACGCCCCGCACCGCATCCGCGTCAACGCCATCGCTCCGGGCCTGACCCGCTCCGAGATGATCGACGACTGGTTCGCCAAGTCCCCCGAGAACGAGGCCCGCGCCTACCGCTCCGCCCCCCAGGCGCGCGCCGCCGACCCGGAGGAGGTCGCGGAGGCCGCGGCCTGGCTGTGCGGTGACCGGGCGAGCTTCGTCACGGGTGCCACACTTACCGTGGACGGCGGACGCACCGCCTGGTGAACTGCTTCCGGCGGTCCCGCTTCGACGTCCGCGCCGGTGCGGGACCGGCCGGTAATCGGCCTTCTCCGGCCGAAATACCGACCCCCGTTTGGGGTAAGGTACGTCACGTCCGGTTTTCTTTTGACCGAGGAGGGTCCATGGCGCGTCAGGAGCGTGCGATCCGGACCCGACGTGCTGTAGTCGAGGCCGCTGCCGCGGTCTTCGCCGAGCGCGGGTACACCGCGGCGACGATCGCCGAGATCCTCGACCGGGCCGGAGTCACCAAGGGTGCCCTCTACTTCCACTTCGACTCCAAGGAAGCCCTCGCGCGGGGTGTGATCAACGCCCAGATCAGCGACGACTACTGGATACCACGCGAGTTGAAGCTCCAGGAGTGGGTGGACATCGGCATGACGCTGGCCCACCGGATCCCCAAGGAGGTCATCCTGCTCGCCGGCATACGGCTCTCGGCGGACCTCCAGGGACGCTCGCTGTTCGGCAGTGCCTGGCCCGCCTGGACCGAGCTGGTGACCGAGAAGCTCGTGGAGGCCAAGGAACGCGGGGAGGTGCTGCCGCACGTCACGCCACAGGAGACCGCGGAGTGCTTCCTCGGCGCCTGGATCGGCACCCAGTTCATGTCGGAGGTGGTCTCCGACTGGACGGATCTCAATGACCGGATCTCCGTCCTCTACAACCATGTGCTCCCGGCCATCGCCACGCCCGCGGCCCTGATCAGGCTGGACACCGCGCCGGACCGGGGCGCCCGCGTCGTGGCGGAAGTCGAGCGGCGTCGGCAGGAAGCCCAGGAGCGGGAACCCCTGGTGGACACCGGGGCCTGACCCGCCCCGAAGCGCCTGTGCGGTGGTGGTCGGTGATCCCAGGAAACGGTTCTTCTGGAGGCTTCGGGGAGATCGTGGGGAGGTTGTCCGGCCTCCCGGCGACCAAAAACCTACCGATCACGCTGTTTTGCTAAGGTCTTCGGATCGCCCGGATCAACAGGGGGACGCGATGGTCAAGCAGCTCCGGGCGGCCAGAACCCGCCAGGCCCTCGTTCTGGCCGCTGCCGAGATCTTCTCCGACGACGGTTACGCCCTGACCTCGCTGCCCGCGATATGCCGACGGGCGGGAGTGAGCGCCGGGGCGCTGCACTTCCACTTCCCCAGCAAGGACGCCCTCGCGATCGAGGTGGAGAGCGAGGCGCGGCGCTCCGTCGAGCAACTGGTCGCCGACCGGCGCCAGTCCGCCGCCTCCGCCCTGCAACTGCTGGTGACGGTCACCCGGGACCTCCTGGTCGCGGTCGCCGTCGACGTCGTCGTCCGCGCGGGCTTCCGGCTGGGCGTCGATCCGTCCTGGAAGAACGGCGGCCCCGGCTTCGACTGCTGGTGGCGCGCGTGGGTCTGCGAACAGTTGCTGCGGGCGCAGCGCGAAGGCGAACTGACCGAGGGCGTCTCACCGGAGCGGGCCGCCGCGGTCATAGTGGCCGCGACCGTCGGGTTCCAACTGAGCGGGGCCGTCGGCCGCGACCGCGGCCCGTCCCAGCACGTCGAGCAGTTCTGGTCCCTGGTGCTGCCGCAACTCCGAAGCGGGGGCGCACCGACCGTGCAGAGCCGGGTTTGACAAACCGCCCGTGCCGTTTTTGACTCTGGTTCCCGGACGGCCGCCACGCACGACGGCGGCGGAGCAGGGGGACGGCATGGACATCCGCATACTCGGCGCCCTCGACGTGCGCGAGAACGCCGTCCTCGTCGCCCCGACGGCGCCCAAGCCGCGCCAGGTGCTGGCCCTCCTGGCCCGGTACGCCGACCGGCCCGTGACCGCGGCGACGCTGACGGAGGAACTCTGGGGCCCCCGGCCTCCGCGCAGCGCTCGGGCCACCTTGCAGACGTACATCATGCACCTGCGCGAACTCCTCGCCCGCGCGGGGGAGCAGAGCGGCGACGGCCCGGGGGCGCGCACCGCCAAGCAGGTCCTGCGCACCGTACCCGGCGGCTACCTGCTCGACAGCGATGACGGCACGAGCGACGTGACGGAGTTCGAGCGGCTCGCCGCGCGCGGGTACCGCGCGAGGGAGGCCGGCGACCACCGGGAGACCGCCCGGCTGCTGCGCGCGGCGCTCGCCCTGTGGCGGGGACCCGCGCTGGCCGACGTCCCCGCCGGGGAGCAGTTGCGTACGGAGATACGGGCACTGGAGGAGAGCCGGCTCTGCGCGCTGGACCGGCGGATCGAGGCCGATCTGCGGCTCGGCCGGCACCGGGAGCTGATCGCCGAGCTGACCGCGCTGGTCGACCGGTACCCCACCCATGAGAGCCTGTGCGGCCAGCTCATGCTCGCCCTGCACCGCTCGGGCCGCCGCAGCGAGGCCCTCGGGGCCTACCAGCGGTTGCGCACCACCTTGGTGCGAGACCAGGGTCTGGAACCGTCGGCCGCGCTGGGCAGGGTACGGGCGGCCGTCCTGGCGGCCCCCGCGGACGACACCGCGACACCCGGCACGGTGGCGGCTTCCGAGAACCGGGACCCGAGCGGCTGACGGGCCCTCAGCGGGTCCTGAGGTGCCGGGCGATCCGGACGGCGGCGAACTCGGTCCCCGCCACGAACCGCATCATCGGACCGAACATGGGGGCCGCGAGCGAGCCCGTGAAGTACAGGCCGGGCACCGACGACTCGAACGTCCCCCGCAGGGCGGGCGCCCGCGATCCCGGCACGCACGCCACGGCGTGCCGGACCGGCGCGGACAGATAGGGCAGGGCGTCCAGGTCCAGCCGGTAGCCGGTGGCCGCCAGCACATGGTCCACGGTGAGGGAATCGCGCCGCCCGCCGGGACCGACCACGTCCAGGTGCACCTCCGGCCCGCGGACCACGGCAGCGGTGACCCGCCGTGAGGTGTGCACCGGTACGACACCCATCACCCGGTCCCGCAGCCACCAGCCGCCCGAGGGCCCGAGCGCGCGCCGGAACAGCAGCAGCCGGGCGGACGCCGGCAGGAACCGCACCCCGCCCGGTGACGCGCACACCGCGGCCAGCACCCAGCCCGTGCCCAGCGGGGAGGCCGGCCTGGCCAGCCGCTGCGGCCAGGACCGGGCCGGCTCCGGGACCATGCCCCACAGCACCGTCCGCTCACGCACCAGGACCTGTGCCTCGGCACCGGCCTCGTGCAGCAGAGCGGCACTCTCCAGCGCCGACTGGCCGCCGCCGACGACGGCCACCCGCCGCCCCGCGTACAACGACAGATCGGTGTGGTGGCTGGTGTGGGACACGGCCGCCTGCGGGCCGGGTCCCTCGGGTGCGAGGCGCCGCAACTCCGCCGGGACGTGCGCGAGTCCGTTCAGCCCGGTCGCCACCACCACGGCCGAGGCCGCCACCTCCTGGCCGTCGTCCGCCCGCACCACGAAACCAGGTCCCGAAGCGGCCCGCTCGACCGACGTCACCCGGGCCGGCTCGACCTCACCGACGTACCGCTTCTGGAACCACTGTCCGTACCGTACGAAGACGTCGCACGGGATCGGGGTCAGCTCGGTCAGCTCCGGCTCGCCGTGCTCACGCCGGAAGTCCGCCAGCCTGCCCCCCGGTTCCGGCGCCGACAGGTCGGTGGCGTCCGGCGTCGATTTCAGGAACATCCCGGTGGCCATGGCATGCCGCCAACTGCCCATCACCTCGCCGAAGACCCGGACCGGCGTCCCCGCCGCCCGCAGATGCGCGGCCACCGACAGTCCGTACGGCCCGGCGCCGACCACGACGACCGGTGGCCGCCCCTGCCCGGTGAACGCCTGCTCCTGGGCAGGGCGCTGCCCCGGAAGCGACTGCGTCATGCATTCCTCCGCTGGTCTGCGCGCCGCCTTCCCCAAGGCGGCGCGACACCGCGGGATGGCACGGCCGGCGTGAAACGGCCGTGCGCGTCCCCCCTCCGCCGGTGAGTCTCTCCCACCCGCATGTGGGTGGAAACGATAACGACGCACGTTGGCCAAAACTTGGTCGAACCATACGACAAGCGACGCCGAGCGTGTCATTGACGTGCGTAGGGACGATCCGAGCGGTCGCGGATCCGCCAGAACCGGTCGGGGGCGGCGGTGGTGCAGACCGGTGGTGCCGGCGCTGGGGGGCGTCCCCCTCGCCGTCCGCGTCGGGCGCCGTGGACGGGGCGGCTGACCGGGTGCACGGCCAAGTAACCGACCAGACGGTGTCATTCGGTCGGTCTTCGTGCGGGAGCGTCCTGCGGTCGAGGACCGGCCCGAGTGGCCCGACCGGTCCCGGTCGACGCGGCCGACGGTCGAACCGGCCCTGCTGTACTGCGGGTTCGCCGTCCGGCGGGGCCGGTGTGCCGTTACGGTTGTCCCCGGGGGCGGAGTGGAAATCCGCCTGGCCGCCGGTCGGTTGACAGACCGGTTGTGCTGTTTTCTACTGGCCGGGTGCCGGTTGACAGGACCAGGGAGACGCAGGTGGACATCAGGCTGCTGGGTGCACTCGACGTGACGGAGAACGGGGTCTCCGTCGCCCCGACCGCACCGAAGCCACGCCAGGTGCTGGCCCTGCTCGCCCTGCGCGCCGACCAGGTGGTGCCCGTCGCGACCCTCATCGAGGAACTCTGGGCCGGCACGCCGCCGCGCAGCGCCCGCACCACGCTCCAGACCTATGTGCTCCAGCTGCGGGAACACATCGCGACGGCCCTGCGCGGGAACACCGGACCCGGTGGCGCCGACGCGCGCTCGGCGAAAGACGTCCTGGTGACCCTGCCGGGCGGCTATCTCCTCGCCGCCGGGGGCGGCCGCAGCGACATCCGTGAGTTCGAGCGGCTGTGTGAACTCGGCTGCCGTGCCATGGACGACGGGGACTTCGCGGGCGCCTCCCGCGTGCTGCGCCGGGCGCTGGACCTGTGGAGCGGGCCGCCCTTCGCCGGCGTGGTCACCGGCGCCCAGCTGGCCGTGGAGGCACGGCGGCTGGAGGAGAGCCGACTCTGCGCGCTGGACCAGCGCATCGAGGCGGACCTGCGGCTCGGCCGGCATCGCGAGCTGCTCGCCGAACTCACCGTTCTGACCAGCCGCTACCGCACGCACGAGAACCTGCACGCCCAGTTCATGCTCGCCCTCCACCGCTCCGGCCGGCGCGGCGAGGCGCTCCACGTCTACCAGCAGCTGCGCACCCTTTTGGTCAGGGATCTCGGCCTGGAGCCGTCGGCCCGGCTGCGCCGCCTCCAACAGTCCATCCTCGCGGCCGCCGCCGACAACCCCGGCATGGCTCCGCCCCCCGACGACCTGTCCGCACCGAGGCCGGCCGGACGACTGGCCCGCGCGACCTGACACCGCGACCGCTCCCGCGGAGAGAGCGGCCCCCGGCTGAGGGGGGCCGTTCGCTCAGGACGGCAGTGGGGCGCACAGGACGGCGGCGGGGCCCGGTGCGCTGCCGACTCGGGTGGTGAAGGCGACGCCCGCGGTGTATTCGCCGGCCTCGCACTGGCCCTTGTAGGCGCCGTAGGCGAAGTCGTCGCCCGCGCCGTCGGCGGGCCGGTTGTCGGAACGGTCGAACCACAGCGTCCGGCCGCTCGCGCTCGACGCCGCCCGGGCCGGCACGCACAGCACCGCCGACACCCGTTCGCCCCGACGGCTGTAGCCGATCACGAACTGGCCCGCCGGGCACTGGAACTTGGTGTAACCGGACGCCCAGTCGCCGCCCGCCGGGACGTACCGCTCGTCCGTGACCACCGTCCGGGCGCTGCCCGCCGCCCGCAGGTCACCCGCGCCCACGTCGGTGCACAGACCGCGCCCGCCGGAGTGCGCGAGCCCGACCAGCCGCAGGCCGTCCGGGCAGGCCGCCTTGTAGGCACCCGGGTCCCAGTCGCCGCCGGCCCGCACCAGCAGGGACTCCACCTGGTCGCCGTGGTCCGTGGACAGCATGCGCCAGGTCGCCCCCGGAGGGATGTACCCGGTACGGCCGGGGGAGTTCATCAGGTGGGCCCAGGCCGTGGCCCGCCAGTCCCCGCCGTCCAGGATGCCGGAACGGTGGCCGGCGGTGTCGTAACGCAGCAGGGCCCAGTCGTCGTGGCCCTCCCAGCCGACCAGTGGCCAGTAGGCGAAGTCGGTGTCGTGGTCGGCGAAGTAGTCGGTGACGGCGCCGAACCAGGTGTGGGCCGCCGTACCGGTCTCGTTCGCCCCGATGCCGAACTCGCTGACCCACACGGGTGCGGTGTAGTGCTTGCCCTCGGCGGTGACGAAGAACGCCTCGTCGGCGAGCGCCTGGTACAGCTCGTCGCGGGTCAGGTCCTGGTAACGGGGGTCACTGGTCTCGCCGATGCCCGTGGCGCCGCTGTGCCGGGGACCGGTGTAGCCGTAGAAGTGGGCCGAGTAGACGAGTTTGTGGGCGTTCACGAGGGTGTGGGAGAGGGTCCGGACAGGGGTGAGCACGGGGCGGCCGTGCGGGAGTCCGTCGACGGGGAGGCCGGTCCAGTTGATGCCTTCGACGACGATGAGGAGGTTCGGATTGCCCTCGGTGAGGATGCGGTCGGCGGCGAGCTGGGCCGCCGCGTACCAGTCGTGGTCGTCGCCCAGGCCCCAGTTGGGGTCGTCCAGTACGTCCCGGCGCACCTCGTTGTAGAGATCGGCGCCCACGACACGGGGGTCGGCGGCGTACCGCCGGGCCATGAAGACCCAGTCGTCGGCCCACCGCTGCGTGGACTGGCCGCTGTTCCAGCGCTCGTTGCCGTCGACACCGCAGCACCAACGGGAGGAGTTGGTGTGGTTGTTGAGGATGACGGCGAACCCGGCGCCGGTGAGGGCGGTGACGACCGCGTCGTAGATCTCCAGCGGGGTCTTCCCGCGCAGCTGCGGATTGGCGGTGACGGCGGCGTCCGGCACCGGGGCGGTCGTGTGGATCATCTCGTTCGAGAACGGCAGCCGGACGCTGTTGATGCCGAGCGCCGTGAAGTCCGACAGGAGCCGGGGGAGGGGTGCGCGGTCCAGGCCGAGGGGGATGCCGTACGAGTCCTGGCCGGCGTGGTGGTTCGCGGGGTCGGTGACGCTGCCGCTGCCGGTCCAGGAGCCCTGGGCGCCGTCCCAGTTGGCGGCCTTGAGGCGGAAGCGGTTCCCGTCGGCGTCGACGATGTAGCGGCCGCGCGTGGACAGCGGTCCCCGCCAGGCGTCGGCGGCCGAGGCCTGGCGGGCCAGGGCGGTCGGAAGAAGGGCGATGACGAGGAACGCAACTGTCAGGTACGTGACAAACTTGGGCGAGTGCCTGAGCGGCATCATCAGTCCTCTGAGCGGAGCCGGTGGGTGTGTCGCGCGGGTGCGGCACCCTACCAGGGCCGGTCTCACCGCAGAAGCGGTCCGTCCGCCGCGCAGGCCTCCGCCGCCCAGCCGTCGAAGTCGCGTTCGGGGCGCAGCAACCGCCTGATGGCGGCTGCCGAGGCCCGGTGCCAGTCGCGGCTGCGGCGCAGCATCGCGTGGTCGCAGCCCCGCAGCAGCACCATCCCGGCCTCGGCGCCGGCCTCGCGGGCGTGCCGTACGTAGTCGGCCGACTCGCCGGGCTCGGTGGTGTGGTCGCGGTCCCCGTGCAGGACGAGGATCCGGGTTCCGTCGAGATCGTCCACCGGGTCGCCGGGCGGGCACCAGGGCGCCAGTGCCAGCACCCCGCGCACCGCGGGATCGGCCGCGGCCCGCAGCGCCGCCCGGCCGCCCATGGAGTGCCCGACCAGCACCACGGGCACGTCCCCTGACAGGCGGCGCAGTTCGTCGAGGGCGCGCAGGGTGTCGTGCAGCGGGTCGGCGGCGTCGTTCCAGCCCCGGTAGCGGTAGCGCACCTGTCCGACCAGCACGTCATGCGGTGAGGAGACGGAGGCGGCGACCCCGGTGAAGGGGCGCATGCGCAGGGCCGCGGGCTGCCAGGGGCGCGCCGGACGCCGCCCGTTCTCCTGCCCGCCGTGCAGGACGAGCACCGCCGCGCGAGCCCGCTCCCGTGGCGCGCGGCGCACCACCAGGGCACTGCCGCCCGCCTCGACGACCCGTCCGTCGGTCACCGCGTCCACCTCTGCTTCCTCCGGGATGAAGCGTGCTGACGCCATCAAACACTCCCGGAGGAAGCCCTGGCCACCGGGATTCCCGAGCGGCGTGCGCCCACCGCGCGCACATCGGTTAGGCTCCACGCGCACAGGGGACGCACAGCGGGGGTGGGGGACTTGAGCGAGGGTTTCGGCGAGCCCGAAAGAGCCGGCAGACCGGTGGTCCAGGTGGTGGCCGCGGTGGCGTTGTTCGCCGTCGTGGTGGGCGCGCTGTGGGTCCAGAAGCGGTTCGTCCACCAGACGGAGACCGGCAGTGCGCCGGCCACCTGCACGACCTCGCACGACCGGCTGCCGGCCCGGTACCTCTCCGGTGCCCGCCTGTGCGCGCTGCTGAACCGTCCGGACCTCCCCGCGCTGCTGGGCACGCCGCGGGAGCGGATCGAGACCGCCGACGGCAGCGGGGACTGGATCACGCTCGCCGGCGGCACCAGGATCCCGGCGCCCGAGGCGACGGTGACCCTGAAGACGTATGACGTGAAGCTGTCGGCGGCCTACGACGACCTGCCCGTCTCCGAGACGGGCGACGTGTTCGGCGGCACCAGGAGGACGAGCGTGCTGGGGCACCCCGCCGTCCTCTACTCCAGCCCCACCTTCTCCATCGGCTTCGACCTCGCCGGCGGCAGGGCCCGCTCGGGCCCCGGCGGTACGGCGCGCTGCGTGCTGGTCTCGAAGCACGGGAAGGACGACGGGAAGGGTTCGTTCGAGGTCGCGATCTGGCGCCAGGACGACGTGCCGCCCGACGACGCGGCGCTCCTGCGGGTCGCGGAGCGGGTCCTGGGCACAGCCCCGGGCTGGAACGAGGCCTGACCACCGCCGCGGACGCGCGCGACGCCGGCCCCGGCCGGGAGTCGTGTCCCTTCCGGGGCCGGGCGCGGTGGGCCGGCCGGGACGCCGGTGGGGCAGCGCCGGGCCGGCTCCGGGTCATCTCCTCATGGGGCGACGGTCGTCGCCGTGGAGGTGACGGTGTCCGCTGCGGGGAGCGCGGGCAGTGCGGGCAGTGCGGGCGCGAGGCTGCCGAGGAGCCCGGTGACCGCGTCGAGGACGGGGGCGAGCAGTCCGGTGACGGCGCTGATCACTCCGCCCAGGTCGAGTGAGGTCAGCGAGGTGAGCAGTTTGCCGACGGCGGCCTGGATCGCGTTCACCAGGTCCGTCACGGGGTCGGCGGCGCGCGTCTGCTGCCGGTGCCCGGCGGCCCGGGTGGCGGCGGCCCTGATGCTTTCCTGGACCGTGTCGCTCCACTTCCGTACCGCCTGCGCGTAGGCGGCGGCCGTGGCCGGGTCGAGCCGGTTGCCGTGTGCCGCGGCGAGGCCGGGCACCGTGGCGAGGAACGGGGAGACGAGACGGGAGCCGTGCGTCGCGTCGAGCCGGTCCAGGAGCGTGGCGAGGTCGGTGCCGGCCGGCAGGGCCTGCTGCGCGACACCGCGCCCCGACGCTGCTCGGCCGGCGTCGGCGGCGGCAGCGTCGGCGGCGGCCGGACCGCACACCAGGGCGGCGCAGACCAGGGGGGAGACGAGGAGGCCGCGGGAGACTAGGGCACGCATGGGGTTCCTTTCGAGACTGCTGTCCTTGTGCCCACGGTGGGAAGCGGAGCAGGCCACCGCAACCGCTTCGGGCCCTGGCGCGCGGTCCCCGCCGCCCCCCGGGAAAGGCCTTGACCAGCCGGTTTGTTCGACTGGACGACTCCAGCCGGACGTTCACCCGTCGGAGTGCGTCCCGCAGCCGCCTGACGTCGCACATGCGAAGAGCCCCGCCCCTGACGGATCAGGGACGGGGCTCTTCGGTCGGAGCGCCGGGCAGGCCTTGCACCTGCATTTCCCCGCAGGAAGCGGGGCGTCTTTCCTTGGACCACCAACGCATCGCGCTTCACTCGGACTTGAGTGCCTCGCTCAAGATCGAGCCTACCCCGGCCGGGGGACGCACGCCAAATCGCGCGCGCGTTCCCCCCCCGGGCTCCCGATCACCGCTCCGGAACGCGGTCCAGGTCGTGCAGCCAGGCCCGCGCCGAACTGTCGGAAGGGGCGCGCCAGTCGCCGCGCGGCGACAGCGAGCCGCCCGCCGACACCTTCGGGCCGTTGGGCATCGCCGAGCGTTTGAACTGGGCGAAGGCGAAGAAGCGACGGCAGAAGTAGTCGAGCCAGTGCCGGATCTCCGCCAGGTCGTACGCCTTTCGCTCGGACTCCGGGAAGCCGGGCGGCCAGGCACCGGCCTCCCGGTCGTGCCAGGCGTGCCAGGCCAGGAACGCGATCTTCGACGGCCGGAAACCGTGCCGCAGCACCTGGTACAGGGTGAAGTCGTGCAGCGCGTACGGGCCGATCTTCGACTCGGTGGACTGCAGTTCCTCACCCGGCACCAGCTCCGGGCTGATCTCCGTGTCGAGGATCGCGGCCAGCGTCCGGCCGGTCTCCGGGTCGAACTGCCCGCTGCTGATGACCCACCGGATCAGATGCTGGATCAGCGTCTTCGGCACACCGGAGTTGACGTTGTAGTGGCTCATCTGGTCGCCGACGCCGTACGTCGACCAGCCGAGCGCCAGCTCCGAGAGGTCGCCGGTGCCGAGGACGATGCCGCCGCGCTGGTTGGCCAGCCGGAACAGGTAGTCGGTGCGCAGCCCGGCCTGCACGTTCTCGAAGGTGACGTCGTACACCGGCTCACCGGCCGCGAACGGGTGGCCCATCTCCTGGAGCATCAGCCGCGCGGTCGGCGTGATGTCCAGCTCGGCCGCGGTCACGCCGAGCGACTCCATCAGCCGGTGGGCGTTGCCCTTGGTGTGCTCGCCGGTGGCGAAGCCGGGCAGGGTGAAGGCCAGGATGTCGCTGCGCGGGCGGCCGGCGCGGTCCATGGCCCGAGCGGCCACGATCAGCGCGTGCGTGGAGTCGAGGCCGCCGGAAACCCCGATGACGATCTTCGGGCCGCCGATCGCCGCAAGCCGCTGCTGGAGCGCCTCGACCTGGATGTTGTACGCCTCGTAGCAGTCCAGGGCGAGCCGTTCGGGATCGGCAGGCACGAACGGGAAGCGCTCCACCCGGCGGCGCAGGCCCAGATCGGCCGTCGGCGGGTCGAGCCGGAAGGAGACGGTCCGGAAGTCGCCGGTGCGGGCCGCGTGGGTGCGCCGGTTGTCGTCGAAGGAGCCCATCCGGGCCCGCTCCTGGCGCAGCAGGTCCAGGTCGACGTCGGCCACCGCGTACTGGTCGTCGAGGGGGAACCGGTCCGTCTCCGCCAGCAGCTGACCGTTCTCGTAGATCATGGTCTGGCCGTCCCAGGACAGGTCAGTGGACGACTCGCCGAGACCGGCCGCCGCGTACACGTACGCGGCGAGGCAGCGCTGCGACGCCGAGCGGCACAGCAGCTTGCGGTCCTCGGCCCGGCCGACGGTGATCGGGCTGCCCGACAGGTTGACCAGGACGTTCGCCCCGGCCAGTGCCGCCTCCGCGCTCGGCGGCACCGGCACCCACATGTCCTCGCAGACCTCGGCGTGCACCACGAGACCGGGTACGTCGGACGCCTCGAAGAGCAGGTCCACCCCGAACGGCACGCTCTCGCCGCCGATCCGGATCGTGCCGCCCCGCTCGTCGTCACCCGCCGCGATCTGCCGCCGCTCGTAGAACTCCCGGTAGTTCGGCGGGTACGACTTGGGCGCGACCCCGAGGATCCGGCCGCGGTGCACCACCACCGCGCAGTTGTAGATCCGGTTGCGGTGACGCAGCGGGGCGCCGACGACGAGGACCGGCAGCAGTTCGGCGCAGCCGGCGGCCACCGTCGCGAGTGCCTCCTCGACCTGGTCGAGCACCGCGTCCTGCAGCAGCAGGTCCTCGATCGAGTAACCGGTCAGGCCGAGCTCCGGAAAGACCGCCACGGCGACCCCGTCCTCGGCGCAGCGCCGAGCCTGGCGCAGGACCGCCTCGGCGTTGGCGCGCGGGTCGGCGATGACGGTGTGGCCCGTGCACGCTGCCACGCGCGCGAAACCGTGCTCATAGATCGACCAGAAGTTCAACGGGCTTCCTCGGGAGAGACGGACGGGGAACGATGCCGGACACGGGTACCCGCTCCGGCGGCTTTCCCGCTCCCGGCAGCATAGATCGCTCCATGATCCGTGCCGGTCCGGAGGGTCACAGGGGCGTGGTGTCCAGCAGGTCGGCGGCCGTCCGGCGGGCCGGGGCCTCGGTGTCGGCCGCCACCCGCTGGAACGTCGCCTCCGCCGCGCGGGCCGGCCAGTCGGCGGGCAGGTGCCGGGCGGGCAGCCGCGGATCGGTGCGGATGATGTCCAGCCACTCGCTGACCAGCCGCAGCCGGGTGACGACGGCGTCGTCGTCGGGGCCGGGCCGCCAGGCCTCCCAGCGGGCGCGGAAGTCCTCGTAGCGGGCCGCGATCGACTCCAGGTCCCAGGTGTCGCGGATCATGACGTCGATGTCCGTCGCCTCGTCGGCCAGCGCGTGGAAGATCTTCACGTGTGCGGAGAGCCCGAGTTCCGCGACCACGGCGGAGACGTCGACCCGGCCCGGCGCGATCCACAGCCCGCTGTAGAGCGGTCCGAAGCCGGACCAGCTGAGTTGTGAGCGCAGGTCGTGGCGCTGGCGCTGCCAGGACTCGGGCAGCGAGAAGCCCAGCAGGGTCCAGGAGCCGTCCCAGTCGTCGTTGACGGCGCCCGTCTCCCAGATGCGCCGTCGGCCGTCGTGCAGGATCTGCGCGGCCAGGGGCGTCAGGCCGAAGTACATTTTCCGGCCCTGCCGTTGCCGTCGCAGCAGGTCGCGGTTGACCATGCGGGTGAGCGTGGAGCGTACGGCCTGCTCGCCGACGCCTGCCCGGCCGAGGACCGCGATGATGCTGCCCGAGTAGACGCCCAGCGGACCCTGCTCCAGTACGTGGTTGCCGAAGAAGGCGAGCAGGAGCGACTGCGGACGGGGCTGCGGGGAGTCCAGGGGTTCTGGTGCGGTCTCGGCGTTCACGTGCGCAAGATTACGGCCATCGGCCGGACGTACGACGGGCCGTACGACCTTACTTCCGGTGCGGGGCACGGGGGCCGGCCAGGTCGTACGGACGGGGGAAGGCGCTCGGCTCGTACGGTGTGTAGCGGGCCGCCGAGGCGGGGTCGGCGGCGCCGGCGCGGGCGTTGAGGGAGGCGGGTCCGCTGCCCTTCCAGTGGCCGGAGGTGATGCGGTCCTCCAGGGCGTGCAGCGCGGCCACCTGTTCGCCGGGGCTGAACGTGCAGTGCCCGGCGTTGTCGACGTAGCGCTGCCTGAGCAGGGCGGTCCGGCCCGCGGCCGCGACGGCACGCCGGTAGGCGCTCTCCGCCTCGACCGGGATCAGCGGGTCGCCGGTGGTGTGGACGTCCAGGTGCGGCTTGGTGAGCCGGCCGGTGAACACGCTGGTACCGCTCATCCAGTGGACGGCCTCGGGGTCGGCGGAGATGCGCGGCGCCGCGGCCAGCTCGGCGAGGTCGGACCGCAGGGACCGGCCGGCCTCGCGGTAGAGCTCCGCAACCTCCTTGGAGTGGGGCGAGTCGTGCAGCACGGTCGCGTAGTCGACGCCGGTGTTCCAGGACATGTTGCCGCCCGCCCGGCTCTCCGCCTCCTGGCGCCAGCGGAAGGCCGGGAGTTCGACAAGACCGAGAGCGGCCCAGTACTGGCCGGCCTGCTGGGCGTCCCAGTCGTCCGGCGCCGGCCGGGGCGTCTCGGGGTCGTTCCAGCCGGGGACGTCGTACAGGGCCGCGGCCAGCGCGATCCGGGCCCGGCCGGTCGCGGTGCCCTGTGCCTGTGCGACCAGAGCGGTCATGTCCCCGGCCTGGGCGGCCGCGTCGTCGGCGTCCCGCAGCCCGGTCAGCCGGATGCCCGGGCCGGTGGTGCCGCCGAGCAGGGTACGCAGGGCGAAGACGGCATCCAGCATGCTGTTCCAGGTGGCGATCCCGCCCTGCACCAGGCCGCACATCGACAGCGATCCGGCGATGCGTTCCGGGTGCCGCTCGGCGATGGTGGTGGTGACGAGGCCGCCGTACGACGAGCCCCAGGCGATGGTGCGCCGCGCCGCGCCGAAGCGGCCGGTGAAGGCGTCGAGGGTGGCGAGCTGGTCGGGCACCGCGTCCGTGACGGCCCAGCCGGTGGTGGCGTACGACGAGCCGGCGAGCGCATACCCCTCCTTCAGCAGCAGCGACCGGGTGGCGTCGTCCGGTGCGTCGCGCGCCGGGTTGGCCACCCCGGCGGGGGTGTAGCCGTGGCTGTACAGCAGCACGGTACCGTTCCAACGGTTCGGCACCTCAAGGACGTAGGCCGCGCCGGACGGCAACGTGCCCTCGACGTGGGCCGCTTCGGCGGCCTGGGCGGCCGGTGCCGGCGCCGGCGCGGCGGCGAGCAGCAGGGCCGCGAGGGCGAGGAGCGTACGACTGCGGATGCGGTACGGCACGGGGCTCGGGCTCCTTGCGCCAGGGTGGAGGGCCGACACCGCGAAGTTAGGTCTGCATGTGACCGTCGTCAAGAATGTGCACAACGTCAGCGTGTCGCGCGGCGGCCGTTGCCGGTCGCCTGGGTTGCCGCACTCCTTGGACACGGCCCCCGGTCCCGCGAGCTCGGCCGCGGGCGAGCCCCGTTCCGGTGTCCGCCGAGGCGGCACCGGAACGGGGAGGTGTGCCGCTCCGCTATGCGGCGGTGCCACCGGAGTAGTCGCTGTTGAACGCGGTCTCGATGGTCGTGGCCACCGACTGCGCCACCCCCGTGCCCGTGAGGATGATGCCCAACTCGCGGTTGCTGGAGAGGGAGTTGCTGCTGATGTTCATGGAACCGGCCTCGACCTCCTGGGTGGACAGACCGTAGTCGGCGACCATGGCCTTGGCGTGGATGTAGAACCCGTTCGGGTCGGAGTAGCCGACGACGGTACCGCCGGCCGCCTTGATCTGGGAGACCTCGCTGGAGTAGGTGGACGGGGTCTCCAGGACCATCCGCACCTTCACACCCGCCTGAGCCCTGGCGACGATGGCGTTGACCACCGTGCTGTCGCTGAACTCCAGCTCCTCGACGTCGAGCGTCCTGGTGGCGGCGTTGATCACGGTCAGCAGACGGCTGCGTGAGTCGGTGGGGGACCAGAGCAGATGGTCGCCGTCGGTGGGGGTGATCGAGGTGCCGGCGTAGTCGGCGTTGAAGACCTTCTCGATCGCGGCGACGTCCCGGGTGTCGTCGGTGAAGACGCCGTAGTCCCGGCCCGTCGAGTAGTACTGGGAGGTCAGGTTGCCGGTGAGGACCAGCGACCTGGTGCCGTCGACGGTGATCGTCTTCTGGTGCGTGTAGACGAAGGCGGACGGCGACCACGCCACGCCCACGCCCGCGTTGGTGAGGGCGGTGTAGGCGGAACCGTTGGCGCTGCGGTGGGCGTTGTCGAGGATCACCCGCACGGTGACGCCCTTCTTCTCCAGGGCGACGAGATCGTTGACGGCCGTGGTGTCCTCCAGCTCGTACATGGTCATGTCGAGGGAGGTGGTGGCCGAGTTGATGAAGTCGTAGATCGTGGGCTCGCCGGCGCCGAGCGAGAAGGCGAAGGCGGTGTAGCTCGCGGCGTCGGCGGGGACCGCGGTGGCGATCACGGCGGCGCCGGCCGCAAGGGCGACCCCGGCGCGACCGAGAAGCTTCGACAGCATGCGTGACTCCTAGTCGAGTTGACGCTCACGTGGGGGGTGGGTGAGCGTGGGCATGACACCACGCGCGTAGACCGCCGAGGAAGAAGAGAAGGGTGAACTCACCGTTACCGACGGGCGGGACGAGCCGACAAAACGGACTTCGGGCAGGTGGCGGCCGGTTCATGGGCGCCCCGCGAGAACGCAAAGTCTTCGTAGCCGAGCGCTTCACGGGCGCTGCCCGGGCGCCGCACTGCGACCGCGGCCGGGGATCTGGTCAGGAATGGAGAAGCACCGCCGTTCCACCCCGGCTAGCGTGGCCGCATCGACGGAGGCACCGCGCAGCGAATGGGATGGTTTGAGCATGGCCAGAACGACCGGGACGCAGACGCCCACGCCGCACGTGGCCGACACACACGGCCTGATCCGGGTGCACGGTGCCCGTGAGAACAACCTCAAGGACGTCAGCATCGAGATCCCGAAGCGCCGGCTGACGGTCTTCACCGGGGTCTCCGGCTCGGGCAAGAGCTCGCTGGTCTTCGACACCATCGCCGCCGAGTCCCAGCGGCTGATCAACGAGACCTATCCGGCCTTCGTCCAGGGATTCATGCCGAACCTGGCCCGTCCCGAGGTCGACGTCCTCGACGGCCTGACCACCGCGATCATCGTCGACCAGCAGCGGATGGGCGGCGACCCGCGCTCCACCGTCGGCACCGCCACCGACGCCAACGCGTTGCTGCGCATCCTCTTCAGCAGGCTCGGCACGCCGCACATCGGCTCGCCCAAGGCGTTCTCCTTCAACATCGCCTCGATCAGCGGCGCGGGCGCCGTCACCGTCGAACGCGGCGGGCAGAAGGTGAAGGAGCGCCGCAGCTTCAGCATCACCGGCGGTATGTGCCCGCGCTGCGAGGGTCGCGGCGCCGTCACGGACCTGGACCTCGCCGAGCTCTTCGACGAGACCCTGTCCCTCAACGAGGGCGCGATCACCGTCCCCGGCTACAAGGGCGGCGGCTGGAACTCCCGCCTCTACATCGAGTCCGGCTTCTTCGACCCGGACAAGCCGATCAGCAAGTTCACCAAGAAGGAGCTCCAGGACTTCCTGCACCGCGAGCCGACCCGCATGAAGATCGCGGGCATCAACATGACCTACGAGGGGCTGATCCCGCGCATCCAGAAGTCGATGCTCTCCAAGGACAAGGAGTCGATGCAGCCGCACATCCGCGAGTTCGTGGAACGTGCGGTCACGTTCGCCACCTGTCCCGAGTGCGACGGCACCCGGCTGAGCGAGGGCGCCCGCTCCTCGAAGATCGACGGGATCAGCATCGCCGACGCCTGCGCGATGCAGATCAGCGACCTGGCCGCCTGGGTCAGGGGCCTCGACGAGCCGTCGGTGGCCCCCCTCCTGGAGACGCTCGGGCACACCCTGGACTCGTTCGTGGAGATCGGCCTCGGCTACCTCTCCCTGGACCGGCCGGCCGGCACCCTGTCGGGCGGTGAGGCCCAGCGCACCCGGATGATCCGCCACCTCGGCTCCTCGCTCACCGACGTCACCTACGTCTTCGACGAGCCCACCACCGGCCTGCACCCGCACGACATCCAGCGCATGAACGGCCTGCTGCTGCGGCTGCGCGACAAGGGCAACACCGTGCTCGTCGTGGAGCACAAGCCGGAGGTCATCGCGATCGCCGACCACGTCGTCGACCTCGGCCCCGGCGCCGGAGCGGGGGGCGGCACCGTCTGTTTCGAGGGCACCGTCGAGGGCCTGCGCAAGGGCGGCACCCTCACCGGCCGCCACTTCGACGACCGCGCCGCGCTGAAGGAGACGGTCCGCAAGCCCACCGGTGCGCTGGAGATCCGCGGCGCCGCCACCCACAATCTCCAGGGCGTCGACGTCGACATTCCGCTCGGGGTGCTGGCCGTCGTCACCGGCGTGGCGGGCTCCGGCAAGAGCTCCCTGGTGCACGGGTCGATCCCGGCCGGCGCCGGGGTCGTCTCGGTCGACCAGGGGGCCATCCGCGGCTCCCGGCGCAGCAACCCGGCGACGTACACCGGACTGCTCGAGCCGATCCGCAAGGCCTTCGCCAAGGAGAACGGTGTCAAGCCCGCCCTGTTCAGCTCCAACTCCGAGGGCGCCTGTCCCACCTGCAACGGCGCCGGCGTCGTCTACACCGACCTGGCGATGATGGCCGGTGTCGCCACCACCTGCGAGGAGTGCGACGGAAAGCGGTTCGAGGCGTCCGTCCTCGAGTACCGGCTCGGCGGGCGCGACATCAGCGAGGTGCTGGCGATGCCGGTGACCGAGGCCGAGGAGTTCTTCGGCGCGGGCGAGGCCCACCTCCCGGCCGCCCAGCGCATCCTCCAGCGGCTGCGCGACGTCGGCCTCGGCTACCTCACCATCGGCCAGCCCCTGACCACCCTGTCCGGCGGTGAGCGCCAGCGCCTCAAGCTGGCCACGCACATGGCCGACAAGGGCGGCGTCTACGTCCTCGACGAGCCCACCGCGGGCCTGCACCTCGCCGACGTCGAGCAACTCCTCGGCCTGCTCGACAGGTTGGTCGACTCCGGCAAGTCGGTCATCGTCGTCGAGCACCACCAGGCGGTCATGGCGCACGCCGACTGGATCATCGACCTCGGCCCCGGCGCCGGCCACGACGGCGGTCGGATCGTCTTCGAGGGCACCCCCGCCGACCTCGTCGCCGCCCGCGCCACCCTCACCGGCCGGCACCTCGCCGAGTACGTGGGCGCGCGGGACACGGCAGGGGACTGACGGGAACCGGAGCGGGCGGCGCCCCTCGCCGCCCGCTGTGCGGTGCGCCGGGCACGGCGGCACGGGGCGAGGTGTGAACGTTCAAACGCCCCTCGCTAGGGTACGACCATGACCTCGACGCCCCGCTGGCTGAATCCCGAGGAACGACGTGCGTGGCTGGCCTACGTCCAGTTCTCCACGCACCTGTCCGACCACCTGAACCGCCAGCTGCGGCGGGACGCGGGGATGACCCACGCCGACTACAGCCTGCTCGCCCACCTGTCCTCGGTCGAGGACCACAGCCTGACCATGTCCGAGCTGGCCGAGCGGCTGAAGATCACCCGAAGCCGCCTCACCCACGCCGTGACCCGCCTCCAGGAGGCGGGCTACGTCGACCGCCGCGAGGACCCGGCCAGCCGCCGCAACCAGCTGGCCGTCCTGACCCCGGCCGGTCTGGCCCTCCTGGAGCGCGAGGCTCCCGGTCATGTCGAGGCGGTCCGCCGCGCCGTCTTCGACGCCCTCATTCCCGAGCAGGTGACCCAGCTCGCCGTGATCGGCGAGGCGATCAGCGCCGCCCTCCAGCGGATGGACACCGACAACGGCGAGCAGGAGGCGCTGCCCTGGCGACGGCGGTAGCACGCCGACGGGCCCGCCGCGGACACGGTGTCCGCGGCGGGTCGGTGAGTGACGGCCGTGCCGGTCAGGCCTTGGGGCCGTCCGCCGGGGCGAGCAGGACCGCCGTCGCGGTGCGGTGCGCGACGGCGTCGCTCACCCGCGGGTCGAACAGCGCCTCGACGGCGTTGCGGTGGTGCGGGCTCAGCACGATGAGATCGGCACCGAACTCCTCGGCCGTCTCCGAGATGACCTCCGCGACCTGCGTGGTGAGTCCCCGCAGGAGGGTTCCCCCGGCCTTGATCCCCCGCTCGCGCAGATCCGCCAGCGCCTCCTCCAGAACGGCCTTCGCCTCGGTGTCGTCCTCCAGGGCGACGACCGCCGACACGGAGACGGCGGAGGTGATGACGTGCACGACGCGGACCTCGGCGTTCGTCAGCTGCGCCAGCTCACCGGCCAGTCGCACGGCGGAGCCGCGGGCGGGGCTGGGATCGACGGCGACCAGGATGCGCTGAAACACGGACACTTCTGTTCCCCTTCCGGGAGGGTGGAAGGGCAACTCGGTGATCAGGGACGCCGGATCACGGCGTGTCGGGTCGGCGCGTCCGGCGCCGAACGAGTTCTTCCACCCCACCCCGGTGATCATGCCACCGCCCCCGGGACCGGCACACGGCGGGTGTGTGTAACAGCCACTGAACGGACGGGGACCTGACGGTGCCCCCCCTCGCGGCGCCGGTCTCATCCGGTGACGCCCTTGAGGTGCGGTACGACCCGGGTGAGCCGGACGACGCCCCACAGGATCAGGCCCGCCCCGACCGCCTCGGGCAGCAGCCACCAGCCGGTACGGACCGACTCGCCGAACAGGATGACCCCCAGGGTCAGACTCACCGCCGCGTCGCCGATCGTCAGCGCCGGCTGGGAGGCGACCAGCGGACCGGCCTGCAACGCGTTCTCCAGGAACATCAGCGCCGCGATCCCGGTGAGCGCGCAGGCGTACGTCTGCCACGTGGTGAGGAAGGCCGGCAGACCCGCGTCGGCGAGGCGGCCGGTGGCCGACTTCATGAACGCGGCGGCCAGCGCGTTGCCGACCGCGGCACCCGTGGCCAGGGCCGCCGCGCGGAACAGCGGTGACGAGGACGATCTCACGAGCAGCACGGTGACGGCGATGGCACCCAGGGTCAGGGCCAGGACCGGGATCCAGCGGGTCATCGGGGCCTGCTGCCGGCCCCCGTGCGGTGCGGCCGAGGCCAGCAGCAGGGCCAGACCGGCCACCACGCCCGCGATCGCCCACCAGCCCGCCGGGTTCGGCCGGCGGTGCAGCAACGGCACGGCGATCAGCAGGGCGAACGGCAGTTCCAGCATGAACAGCGGCTGCACCAGCGCCATCGGGCCGTTGACCAGGGCGAGTGCCTGGAAGACGGCGGCTCCCGTGACCCCGGCGATCCCGACGGCCCAGGCGGGCCGCCGGGCCAGCGCGAGCAGCAGGCGCAGTCCGGTACGGCCCGGCAGGGTGGACGCGGCCTTGCGCTGGAAGGCGGTGCCCGTCGCATTGCTGACGGCACCCAGGACGGCGAAGAGCACGGCGAGCACCATCATGGTTCCAGGATGCCCCGAGCACCCCGCACGCCACGGGCCGACGCCCGCCGCCACCGGGTGAACGCGCACTTCACCGCTCCGGCGGTGCCCTGTCCGCCCGTTACGGCCGCAGCACGATCTTGCCCTGGGCGTGCCGCCCTTCCAGTTCACGGAACGCGTCCCGCACGCGTTCCAGCGGGTAGACGCCGGCGATCGGCACGTCCAGCTCCCCGCGTGCGGCGAGCCGGGCGAGTTCGCCGAGCACGACCGCGCACGCCGCCGAGCCCTCCCCGTAGGTCCGCGCACCCACCTCGCCCGCGGCGGACCAGTCGCGGATCGTGTTGATCCGGTCCGGCCGCACCCCGAGTTCCACGGCCATGCGTACATAGCCGTCGCCGTAGGTGTCGATCAACGCGTCGACGCGCCCGTCGGCGGCCCGCCGGACCCGCTCCGCCGCGCCCGCCCCGTAGGCGACCGGGACGATGCCGTGATCCGTCAGCCAGGCGTGGTCCCGCTCGCTCGCCAGCCCGATGACGGTGGCACCACGCCGCCGCGCGAGTTGCACGGCGAGCGCCCCCACCCCGCCCGCCGCACCGGACACCACGACGGTGTCGCCCGGCTGGGGGTCCACCGCGAACACGGTGGCGTAGGCGGTGGTGCCGGCCACGTACAGCGAGCCGGCCACGTCCCAGTCGAGTCCCTGCGGCCGGGACACCAGGTTCACGTCGTCGACCACGACGTACTCCGCATGGCTGGCCCGCCGGTGGGTGAAGCCGAGGACCTCGTCGCCCACCGCGAAACCGCGTACCTCGGGACCGGCCTCGGCCACGACACCGGCGAGATCGCTGCCCTGTCCGGAGGGGAACGTCGCGGGCCAGCGTCCGTGCCGGGCCCCCTCGCGGATCATCACCTCGCCGGGCTGGATCCCGGCGGCCCGGACCTCGACCAGCACCTGCCCGGGGCCCGGCGCGGGCCGCGCCACCTCCTCGACCCGCAGCACCTCGATTCCGCCGTAGCCGTGGAACCGGACCGCTCTCATCGCGTGCCCACCGTCCCGGGGACGGGAGTTCCGTGCGGTGTTGTCGTCATGCGCACATGCTGGCAGGTCAGAGGTGTGGGCGGTGGCCCTTTTCCTGTCGGGGGTAGATCTGGTCGGCCCCCGGGAGGGCGGGCCTGGGGAGGGTGGCGACCTCCTCCTTCGCCTTCGCCAGCTGCTGGGCGGTGTCGTGCGGCAGCCGCGGTGGCCGCGGGCGGGCGTCGCGGAAGCGGAAGGCCGAGAGCAGGTCGCCGAACGTGCGTCGGCGCCACTGGCTGACGTTGGGTTCCTCGACGCCGGTGAGGCGTTCGAGGAACCGCAGGACGGAGGTGTGGTCGAAGGCTTCGGAGGCGACCCAGCCGCCGACGGTCCAGGGGGAGACGATGACGGCGGGGACCCGGAAGCCGCCACCGATCGGCAGCCCCTGGACGAACTCGTCCGGGGTGCCGGCCGGCGGGGTGGGCGGTGCCACGTGGTCGAACAGGCCGTCGTTCTCGTCGTAGGTGAGGATGAAGACGGTCTTGCGCCACACCTCGGGGTTGGCGGCGATGGCCTCGATCTTCGCGGCGACGAAGTCCGCGCCGGCGGCGGGCAGGTAGTCGGGGTGCTCCGACTGGTGGCTGGTCGGCATGATCCAGCTGACGTCCGGCAGGCGGTCGTTGCGGGCGTCGTCCTCGAAGGTGCCCTCGGGCTGCGGGCGCACCCCGCGCTCGTACAGGTCGCTGCCCGGCTGCGCGTGCCGGAACGCGGCGAACTGCTCCAGCACGTTGCAGCTGTAGTCGTCCTCCTGCTGGTAGACCTTCCAGCTGATCCCCGCGGCCTGTAGCCGCTCGGCATAGGTGGTCCACCGGTACGGGGTCGGGGCGACGTTGCCGGTGACCGGGCCGCCGTGGGTGCCGGCCGGATCGATGCTCCCGGTCATCCACATCAGCCGGTTGGGCCAGGTGGGCCCGAGGACGGAGCAGTAGTAGTGGTCGCACACGGTGAAGGTCTCGGCGAGGGCGAACTGGAAGGGGATGTCCTCGCGGGTGTAGTAGCCCATGACATAGGGGGCCGCGGCACCGTCGGCGGCACGGTGGGCAGGCAGCCAGCGGTCCATCCTGCCGTTGTTCCAAGCCTGGTGCTGCACGGACCAGGCGTGGCTGGTGGAGGGGATGGCCTGGGCGCTCGACCTGCGCGTGTCGAGGTGGAACGGCAGCAGGTAGCCCCTGGGGTTGGCGGCGTCGGGCTGGTAGAAGACGGACCGCCCGTCGGCCAGTTTCAACGCGTGCGGGTCGGCGAAGCCGCGGACGCCGGGGAGCGTGCCGAAGTAGTGGTCGAAGGACCGGTTCTCCTGCATCAGCATGACGACGTGTTCGATGTCGTGCGGGGAGCCGCCGCGCGGGGGTCCGGCGGCGACGGCCTTCTGGACGCTGGGCGGCAGCAGCGTGAGGGCCGCGGCACCACCGAGCGTGGCCGCGGCGGAACCCAGGAGTCTGCGACGGGTCAGCTCAGCCATGGACGACCCTTTCTGGGGCTCGCCGGGGGTGGGGACGGGTACGGGAACGACGGCCGGGCCGCCCGCCAGGGCGGACCCGGCCGCCCGCGGGACGGACCGGCCGTTCACTCACTGGCCCGGCGCGAGTATGTAGGTGTTGAGCGTGCCCACGGCCGAGAGCGGGCTGGGGGAGCCGGTGTCGTAGCGGTCCACGGCGAGGTAGTTGGGCTTCTTGCGCGCGGCAGGGGTGCAGAAGTTCTGGGCGCGGTTGAGGAGTTTGCCGTTGTCCGTGGCAGCGGTGGCCGCGATGGGGTAGTCCCGGAAGTGGTTCATGACGAACAGCGGGTGGAAGGCGGACGAGTCGGTGGTGAGGGGTCTGGCGGTGCCCCAGCGGCTGTAGCAGGACCAGTCGGAGTCTCCGAGCCCGGCGCCCATGGACCAGTAGTTCTCCACGGTCCATTCGCGCTGGTACATGACGCCGAAGGTGTCGCGGGTGGTCCAGCCGTTCGCGGTGTCGCTCGCACGGGTGCGGTCGCTGAAGACCAGGAGCTGCTTGCCGCGGGCGGCGAGATCGGCCATCGTGGGCCAGCCCTTGGTGGCCGCGCCCTCCTGGTCCGGCCGGTACAGCAGGTCGTAGAGGCCGCTGACGGACGCCAGGGACGACTTCAGTACGTCGGAGGAGGCGTAGTCCTCCAGGAAGACCGTGGCGAACTGACCGGGATGTGCCTTGAGGAAGTCGACGATGCGCTGGAGGTCCGTGGCGAGCGGCACGGGGCTGCTGACGCCGTCGCAGCTGTTGTGGCAGAGGACGGCCTGGCCGGAGACGGTGTAGTCGTCGAGCATGAAGCCGCGCACGCCGTCGCTCAGCTGGCGGCTGATGCCGTGGTTCTGGTTGGGGAACAGGTTGACGGGGAACGAGGCGAAGTTCCCGTCGGCGCCGTTGGCGAAGGCGTTGTGCGCGGTGAGGAAGGTGACCTGGTCGAGGGTGCGGGTGTCGGCGGAGGGCATCGCGGAGGTGGCGTAGGAGACCGGGGTGAGGTACCAGCGGGCGAGGTCGCCCGCGGAGCCGAGCTGGACGGCTCCGGTGTCCGACGACGAACCGGTGAGGTACTGCGCGGTGCCCGGGACCGCCACGGTGTAGGTGCCGTCGGCGCCGGCGGTGACGCTCCAGGCGGTGCCGTCGGCGCCGCAGGCGGCGGTCACCGCGGCGGTGCCGCTGCGCCCGAGGCAGGTGCCGGACTCGTCGGCGTTCCGCAGTTGGTAGCCGCCGCCGACCGCGACCGGTGTCCACTGCTGGTGGTCCTCGTTGCCCTTGGGGTTGTGGGCCACGACGGTGCCGCCGCTGTCGGCCGCGTCGAGGCCGGTGGCGTAGTTCTGGAGGTAGACCGAGGAGGTGGGCACCGCCGCAGACGCGGTGCCCGGGAGCAGGACGGGCGCCGACAGGGCGAGGACGGCGGAACAGCACAGGACGCGCAGGGGGCGCAGACGCACGGGGATTCCCTTCACTCTGGCAGGGCACGGAGTGCAACGCTGTCAGAGGCATGAGATACCCGGTGGCACGTGTGGTGCGCCAGTCGTTCCGGCTGAATTCCTTTTCCCCCAGCACGATGTGACGATCCGTCACCCATGTGGGTGGCGTGGCGGACGCCTGCCGGTCGGGAGTGGGGGACAGGGGGCCGTGCGGGGAGGACGGATCTGCCGCGCCTGCCGCCTGAGTGAGGTGTCGTCGCGGATAGGGGCCGCATGTGCACGGAACGGCCCCGCGAGGAAACGGCGCGACTCCACCTGCGCGCGGTCCGGGTCGACACCGCAGTGCCCGAGGACGAGCTCACCGCACAGGTGCCCGCGGGGTCCCCGGGCTCCGGTAACCGGACCCGGGTGACGCAGGTCACCGCGTTGTGAGCGGCGATCCAGGAATGTGTGCGCACGTCATCCCGCTGCAACGTTCTTGGGGCCTGCTGGGCAACGGTGCTCGGCGCGGCCGGCCCCGGAGGCACCAGCGCCTGCGGAGCCCCGTCCCCGCTGCCCGTCCCCGGACCACCGTCTTCGAAAGGTCTTCCCGCTCACCATGCCTTTGGCTCTGCTGGCCCTCGCCGTCGTCACGTTCGGCATCGGCACCACCGAGTTCGCCACCATGGGACTGTTGCCCCAGATAGCGGACGGCGTCGGAGTGTCCGTGCCGCACGCCGGCAACCTCGTGTCGGCCTACGCTCTCGGCGTCGTCGTCGGCGCCCCCGTCCTGACCGGCATCGGCGCGCGGGTGCCCCACGAGCGGCTGCTGCTCCTGCTGACCGGGCTGTTCGTGGTCGGCAACACGGCGTCCGCGCTCGCCCCGAACTTCGGCCTGCTCTTCGCCGCCCGATTCCTGGCCGGACTGCCGCACG